>SGYJ01000070.1 GCA_004214275.1 Acidimicrobiales bacterium
AGGCCGTTGTTCGCTAATTCGGGTGGCAATGAAGCTGTGCTTGAGTTACTGCAAGAGGTCGACTACGTCGATGTAAGTTCCAACGCCGCCATGGATGTGTACGAGCGTATGGAGGAGAGGCCATCACCACACAACCTATTCAGTGACACAAAATCATTGCGAACTGTTGGAACCAGTCGCGGGGATGGCGGATTCCCACCAATAATGTTTGTTCGTCAAGACACAAGCGATGGATTGCCTGCTTCCGCAACGCCTGTTACCGGCGTTGATCTCGACTACGGATCAACTTTTGTGAACTACCGGTGGAGTCAACAAGAGGGCTGGGTTCGAACTCAAAACGGCACGCCTCACGTTGACACTGAGGGCGTAGCTATTACTCCGGAAGTGGTCATCGTTCAGGTGGTTTCCTACACACGCAGTAGGGCTGATGGACGGTCACCTGAAGCTGTGCTCCTAGGCGAAGGGAAATCCTTAGTGTTTGCCGATGGAAGCCTTATAGAAGGTACTTGGAAGCGAACGCAAGCCGGAGAGGTGACGCGATACTTTGACCGTGACGGGCTGCCGATCGCTTTGCCGCCCGGCCGGGTATGGATAGCATTACCAAGGGTTGGGCAGGTCCAAGTCGTCAAATAAGTTACTGCTGGGTCGGTGGCACCCAATCAGCGTCGCGACGTTCTCTAAAAGCACTGATTCCCTCTTCAGCTTCAGGACTTTGGAAAAGTGACTGACTCAACTCTGCCGTCCATTCCCACGCATCGCTTCTCTTCATTTGGGGGACTTTAGAAACCAGTTGTTTGGATGCGGCAAGAGCATTTGGTCCCCCACGCACAACTTTGCCGAGAGTGTCATTCATTTCATTCTGTAGAAGATCCCTTGGAACAGCGCGGTTAATGAGACCCACTTCAGCTGCGCGAGAAGCCGGGATTCGTTCACCGTTTAGGAAGAGTTCACTGGCGTCCGCTCGCCGTAGTTTAGGGAGACAGACCACAGAGATAACTGCCGGAGCTACCCCGATTCGAACCTCGGTGAAGCCGATGATGATGTCGTCTGCGGCGATTGAAATGTCGAGAGCGGCGGCTAGGCCGACTCCGCCTCCAGTGCAGTGTCCTGCGATTTGACCCAGTACCGGCTTTGGCGACTCAATGATGTCATCAAGAATCTGAACAAAACTATGACGAGCGGTGGGTTGAGTTACCCCAGGCTGGTTCGCTTTCAGATCAGCGCCTGCGCAAAAGGTATTGCCGTTGTTAGTGAGAAGAATGACCCGGACCTTGGGGTCGCTCTGGGCGGCTTCGAGGTTGTCTCCGAGTGAGTTAACCATCTCGACGCTAAGAGCGTTTTTGTTCTCTGGACGGTTCAGGGTGATGGTTGCTACCCCGTCAACAGCCTTGTAGAGAGTTGCTTCGTCTGAATCTGTCACGACGTTGAGCCTAGTGAGTGCACAGGTGTTACATATAGGTGAACGTAAGCTGGTCTATGTGATTGATACTTTTTCTTCGATGGCTACAACATTGAACGAAGCATGTGGAACAGACCCCGACTGGTTATGTCGGAAAGTTTTCGATTGGACCGGTAACTCGGACTTAGCAGGCGTAGCGACATGGCTCGTTGATCGCCCGGTCAAGGTGGCTGTCATTGCGCTACTCGCGTTAATAATTCGACGAGTCGTGCATCGGGCGATCGACGGGCTTATTGACCGTCTTATGTCTGAACGATCTTCGGAGCAACGCGAGGCCGTGGAAGCTGCCGAGGCCGCGGCGGGGACGCTTCGTCGAGATTTACTGACCGAGAAACTTGCTTCGCTGCGCGAACGAACGGAAAGGGCGAGGCAGCGAGCTAAAACTCTCGGGGTTCTATTCAAGAGCATTGCTTCAGCGGTTATTGGTGTAGTGACCATCATGATGTTGCTTGGAGAATTTGATATCAATCTTGGGCCACTGATTGCTGGGGCAGGCATCGTCGGCGTCGCAATTGGTTTCGGTTCTCAGGCGCTGGTTGGTGATCTTCTTAGTGGCATTTTTATGCTTATAGAAGACCAGTACGGAGTGGGTGACGTAATTGACGCTGGTGACGCAATAGGCACCGTCGAATCAGTGGGTTTGAGGACCACCCGAATTCGTGATGTGCGGGGCACTTTGTGGCATATCCCTAATGGTGAAATTCGTCGGGTCGGAAATATGTCACAAGTCTGGGCTCGAGCGGTTCTGGATATCGATGTCGCCTATGACACCGATCTTGACTTAGCAATGGAGACAATTAAAACGGTCGCAGATGGGCTCTGGGAAGAACAGCTTGAGGAAGCAACAATTGTTGAGGAACCCGTCATCTCGGGGGTCCAAAATTTTGGTGCGGATGCTGTAACTATTCGCCTGTCAGTTAGGACTGAGCCCTCAGAACAGTGGAGCACTGGACGGGTGTTGAGGAAACGAATCAAGGAAGCCTTTGATGAAGCGGGTATTGAGATCCCGTTCCCTCAACGGACGGTGTGGTTGAAGAGTGAGGCTGATCAGAAAGATCCCGTCAAGAAGGAAGGACCGGGATTCCAGACCGGGACGCGTGGCGGAGGGACTGACGACTCGGAGTAAGCGCCGGTCGGCTTAGTCAATGACAACCACTTCAGTGCCCACCTTGGTCCAGGTGAACAATGCTGCGGCTTGGTCATCTCGTAGCCGCACACATCCCTCTGATTGGTAGGTGCCAAGTTGCGCTTCTGACTGCATGGCTTCGCCAAAGCCATCAATTGGGATGTTATGAAAGCCGATCGCTTGTTCTATCCCCCAGGTAAATCGCACCATGTATTCCATGCGGATGTCATCGTGACCGGCGATGGTGTGCCGGGACATAGAAAACACTTGGTAGGTGCCTGGCTTAGGTTTGTCTGCGCGGCCGCTGACAAAAAAGTTGCCGCTAATAGATCCGTCAGATTCGATGAGCCAAACTCGGTGGCGCTGATTTGAGAAGATCACTCGGCGCCCCAATCCCGAATCTGGAGGCACCCCAGGGGGTTCTGAAGTCATCATCCAGTAGCCACCGCTCTGGTTAGCGGCGAAGGCGCCTATGGGGGCCAGCTCATGAGCGACCATTTGTCCGAAGTGAGGTGCTGTTCCGAACGTGAACACTTTTCCTCTTTGGCTAACCAGCCAGTAGCCGTCCCCGTCGGCACTTTGAGCCGCTGCCACAATCAAGCTGCTTGACACTTCGTTGTTCGCGAGAGATCCGTGAAAGCGGGCTGTTCCCCGCGTGTAGACAGCCCCGTCGGCGCCGACTAGCAAGTAGCCAGTCCCATCGGAGGTGGATAACAGTTCAATGATGGGCCTATATAACGAACGGTCCGCTAGCCCACCTAAAAATGGTGCGTCCCCGAAGGCGAAGACTCCTCCATCAGCAGCAGTTAGCCAGTAACCATTACCGGATGCAAGGGGTTCGAGATCGACGATTGGGGCCTGCAGGTCGAGGTGAGCGACGGATCCTCTCCAAAGAGCTGTCCCAAATGCGTATACGACCCCGTTCCCGGTAACGAGCCAATAGCCATCCCCGTCTGGTGTGACTGCCAGATCTACCACCGGAGCGTCTAAAGAAATTGATCGTAAATCGCCCCGATGGACAGCATCGCCGAAGGCGAAAACTCTGCCGACGGAAGTCGAGACCCAGTAACCGGCGCCACTTTTTGATGAAGCCATGGCCGCAAGATCTGGTAACCCCTCCATGGCTCGATCACCGAGGTCTGTAGCGCTTCCGAAGGTATGGATTTCGCCGCTGCCTTGAGAATCGGCGGGTGGATAGACACCTGGTTCTAACCAATCGGCAGCCGACGCGTATGGCTGTGCGCTCCAGAGCACAGCAACAACAAGTGCAGCAGCGAAAGAAAATCGAATCATTGAAATGGAGTTGGATGAATCATGTGTATTGGCGCAGACGAGACGGCTATTCCTCATCTGCGAGAGTTACTTCAACCTGAGGTGTAATTCCCTCTTGTTCTACTAGCTCCAGTGCTGCGATGTTGCCGGCCTCCACCAAGTCGTTGTGCACCAAGTTCACCAGGTTGATGCGTTCGCTTGACGCGGACACGACAACTTTCTCAGCCTTTACTTTGAGACTTCGCTTTGCTTCGGTTTTGGCTCTTCGAACTTCGGACAAGGTTTCCGAAGCTGCATCAAGAAGTTTGATGTCGATTCCGTCGGGTAGACCTTTAGTTAGGTTCACCTTTGTTGGCCACGGTGCACAATGAATTGAATCTTGGTGTGACCACTCCCAGACCTCAGCGGTAACGAATGGAAGGAATGGCGCAAAGAGACGCAGTAACGCGTCAAGCGTAATTACTAAAGTGGTGTGAGCTGATTCGGCTTCTTGAGGGCCTTGACTGCCGTATGCACGCGCTTTAACTAATTCGACGTAGTCGTCAGTGAAGCCCCAGAAGAATTGTTCCGTTCTTTCGAGCGCTCGGGCGTAATCGAAGTCATCGAATGCGGCGGTCGCTGTTTCGATGAGATCAGCTAATTTGGAAAGTAGGGCCTGGTCTAGAGGGTTAGAGACCGAAGCGAGATCAGCCTCGGAGTCACCGGCGAGAGTCAAACTGAATTTCGATGCATTCAGAATCTTGATAGCTAACCGGCGGCCTATTTTCATCTGACCTTCGTCAAAAGCCGTGTCAGTACCAGGTCGGCCGTTGGCTGCCCAATACCTAACTGCGTCGGATCCGTATTGGTCTAAAAGACCTTTGGGGGTGACCACATTTCCCTTTGACTTGGACATCTTTTTTCGATCCGGATCCAAGATCCAACCCGAAAGAGCACAGTTACGCCAAGGGGCAGCGGCCTCTTCTAAATGAGAACGAACTGCTGTTGAGAAAAGCCAAGTCCTAATGATGTCGTGACCTTGGGGACGCATATCCATTGGGTAGGTCCGAGCAAATAGGTCTTCGTCCTCACCCCAACCACAGGCTATTTGAGGTGTCAGCGACGAAGTTGCCCAAGTGTCCATTATGTCGACTTCGCCTACGAACCCTCCAGGCTGGTTTCTCTGAGTTTCGTCAAAGCCCGAAGGGACATGCGAGGACGGATCAATTGGAAGTTCTGTCTCGTCGGGAACTATTCGTTCGTCCCACACGATTTCGCCTCGCTCATCAACCTTGTACCAGAGAGGAATAGGGACACCGAAGAAGCGCTGACGGCTGATGAGCCAGTCACCGTTCAGTCCTTCGATCCAATTGCTGTAACGGCCCTGCATGTACGGCGGATGCCATCTCATTTCGTCACCGCGAGCTATGAGTGCTTGGTTCAATTCGGCGTCTCTTCCGCCGTTTTTTATGTACCACTGGCGACTAGTAACTATTTCCAATGGGCGGTCGCCTTTTTCGAAAAATTTCACGGCGTGGTTAATGGGTCGTGGTTCACCAACCATTTCCTCAGCGTCCTGAAGCAGTTGAACGATCTCTTTTTTTGCCGAGAAAATCGTCTTCCCTGCCATTAATGCGAAGGCTTCCAGTCCTTTTTGGGAAGTGATGGCCTCAGGGGCGTCGGCGACGATGCGGCCGGACCGGTCGATTATGGCTCGGACCGGTAGTTCTAACTCTCTCCACCAAGTGACGTCCGTCGTGTCGCCAAAAGTGCAGACCATAGCGATCCCAGTTCCCTTTTCTGGGTCCGCTAGCTCATGACCGAGAATCGGTACTTCAACGCCGAAGATGGGGGTGATAGCCGCTGTGCCGAGGAGATGCTGGTATCGGTCATCGTCAGGGTGAGTGACCAACGCAACGCAGGCTGGTAGCAGTTCCGGCCTGGTGGTGTCGATAATAATTTCACCGTGGTCTGACGAACTATGAAATTTGAGTTGATGATAAGCGCTTGATTGTTCCCGGTCTTCTAGTTCAGCTTGAGCGACGGCAGTCCGAAATGTGACATCCCATAATGAGGGGGCTTCGGTTTGGTAGGCCTCGCCTCGTTCGAGGTTTCTGAGAAATGCTTTTTGGGCAATGCGTTGGCAGCGTTCGTCGATCGTGGCGTAAGTCATAGACCAATCGACGCTCAGTCCTAATTGACGCCACAGATCTTCAAAAGCTTGTTCATCTTCAACGGTCAAGATGTGGCATAGGTCGACGAAGTTTCGTCTTGAGACATTGATTTCGCCGCGTTTTTTGATGGCCTTTTCATCGCCGGCGTCTTCTGGAGTTTCAAAGTCGGGTTGGTAGGACAGCGTTGGATCGCAACGGACTCCAAAGTAATTCTGGACTCGGCGTTCGGTAGGTAGACCATTGTCGTCCCATCCCATCGGGTAGAACACTTCTGCCCCGGTCATTCGTTGATACCGAGCAATGGTGTCGGTGTGTGTGTAACTAAATACGTGACCAACATGCAATGAACCGCTCACCGTTGGTGGTGGTGTGTCAATGCTGAAAATTTCTTCTCGGTTCTTGCTTCTATCGAAACGGTAGATACCTTCCTTCTCCCATATCTCGTTCCATTTGGACTCAAGACCTTCAATAGTTGGTTTGTCAGGAACCGTCGCCATGACGTGAACGGTATCTGGAGCATCGTTCTCACCCAAGACTTATAGGTGACATCTACTGAATTGATCCGATGATGATGTGAGAAAGAAATCAAAAGAAAGCAACGGGAAATACCTCCACGATCGGGTAGTTATCCGTACTCTGGCTTCACATCACCACTTTGACCTCCTTGCCCGAATTAGAAGATGTTGGCGACGACTCGTCGGATGAACAACTGAACCCAGAGCCGCAACCAGTCAACATGTCACTTCGCCGAAATGCGGCGGTGGCGCGACGCGTTCGAAGTTTCGCGGCTGTGGTCATGGTGCTGATGCTGGCAGCTGAAGCCGCTGACGCTATTCCTGGGGCAACCCTTCCACCGATGCCCCTTGGTGTTGTGTTGGCAGGCTTGCTGCTGTTTGTGAATTTCGTCGACCCAACGAGAAACCCTCGGGTATCAGAAAAAGTGGCCCTACAACGCCGGACCATCGAACTTGTTCTCGATGCCCTAATTGTCTTTGTTGCCATTTGGCTTGTTGGCCTCAATCCAGCAAGCAGCCTTTGGGTTTTGTTGCTGTTTCCGGTTACGCAAGCTGTTCTCAGACTTGAAGCGAAACAGATGGCTGGCTGCTTCGCCGCATTGTTCGCGATATATATCGGTGGAGAAATATGGGCAGCTAGCCGCTACCAGGACGTCCAATTCGAGTTGTGGACAACAGCACAACAGGTCGCGGTGTTGCTTGTAGCTGGAGTTGCAACCGCTAACTACAGACAACTGAGTTCAGTGTTCTCAATGGTTTTGAACCGTGGTGATGCCACAGACGACCGGAAAGAACGGCGACGCTCCCCGGGAGATGCATTTGCGGTGGTGTACGTCGATATAGCAGTCGCCGATCAGTTGCCTTCACGAGTTTCACCCGAGGACTTACGCGAAGTCGTTGCGAAAAGAATTAGTGGTGCTGTGCGAGTGGAGGACCAAGTGTTGACCAGCGACGCAGATGCCTTTGTTGTTCTTCTTGAAGGTTTACATGAGCTCATGGATGCAACTGTTGTTGGGGAACGAGTTCTTAAACGCTTGGAAAGTCCGGTGTCTGTTTCGGGAGTGTCAGTGGTAGTAGATCCCCGGGTCGGAGTTGCCTACAGCCCGAATCGGGTTGGCAGCCCTGATGAATTAATCGAAGCGGCAGGTCGAAAAGCCTTCCGTGCTCGACGCAGGGGAGACGATCGACTGGTGATCCACGACACGAGTAGCGAATTAGAGTCAGCGGTTAGCTAACACTGGCAGTTCTTCGAACTAAAACTGTTCAGAGATTGCCGCGACGGTTACCCGTTAGTAACTTTCAGGCATGGATTTCAACCCAGAATTGAACGAAGACCAACTCCAAATTCAGAAGTGGGTCCACGATTTTGCTGCCGATGTCGTTCGACCCGTGGCCGCTGAGTGGGACGAACGCGAAGAAACCCCGTGGCCCGTTATTCAAGAGGCGGCCGAAATTGGTTTGTACAGCTGGGAGTTCATGGCTGAAGCCATGATGAATGACCCGAGTGGATTAACGATGCCGGTCGCGTTGGAAGAACTGTTTTGGGGTGATGCTGGCATCGGACTTTCGATCATGGGAAGCGGGCTTGCTGCGGCAGGTATCGCAGCATCGGGGACACCTGAACAGGTGATGGAGTGGGTTCCGCAGTGTTACGGAACAAGCGATCAACTGATGTTGGGAGCTTTCGCGTCTTCGGAGCCTGATGCAGGTTCTGATGTGGCGGCGATGCGCACCCGAGCTGTGTATGAGGAAGCAACCGATGAGTGGGTGCTGAATGGCACCAAAACGTGGATCACGAATGGTGGCATCGCTGACGTACATGTTGTCGTGGCAGTAGTTGATCCCGACCTAGGTAGCCGCGGGCATGCGAGTTTTGTGATCCCACCAAACAGTCCAGGGATATCTCAAGGCCAAAAGTTCCTTAAGCACGGTATACGTGCCAGTCACACTGCTGAGGTAGTTCTCTCTGACTGCAGAATCCCAGGGAGTTGTGTGCTTGGTGGTAGAGACAAACTTGATGAACGTCTAGCCCGAGTGCGTGAGGGCAAGTCGGGTAATGCTCAAGCCGCCATGCAAACCTTTGAATCCACACGCCCCGCGGTGGGAGCTCAAGCTGTAGGCATCGCTCGAGCCGCCTACGAGTATGCGCTTGAATACGCGAAAGAGCGTCACCAGTTTGGGCGGCCCATTATTCAGAATCAGTCCATTGCTTTCATGTTGGCTGACATGGCAATGGAAATAGAAGCGGCACGAGCCCTCGTATGGCGCGGTGCATGGCTAGGGAAACAACGCAAATACAAGAATGCTGAAGGTTCGATGGCGAAACTGAAGGCTGGTCGCGTCGCAGTATGGGCTACGGAACGAGCGATCCAGATCTTGGGAGGTTACGGATACGTCCGCGAATACCCCGTAGAGCGCTGGCATCGAGACGCCAAGATTTATGACATTTTCGAAGGCACTGAACAAATTCAACAACTTGTGATTAGTCGAGCTATTTCGGGTATGCGAATCGAATAAATCGATCTAAGCCCGTTGAATCAGGCTTTGGAGTGGGGTTGTACCAGTAAATCTGGCTAAAAGAAAGCAAACAATGGGGAAGTTGTGAATATGCGCGACTGGTCCCTCTGGGTCCCCTA
>SGYJ01000071.1 GCA_004214275.1 Acidimicrobiales bacterium
GGTGATTACTGTTGTGATGGAGGCATATCAAGATGTAACTGATTGCGAATCCATCCTCGCGGTTAGAGACGCAGCAGTTGTTCAGGGGCTAGATGAAATAGTGCCCGGTTTGTCTGAAAAACTTGGTTCATTTGCCACCGCGATGTGGCATGGGGTTGACACCATCCATCATGGGGCTCGACCAATGTTTGTTGCGCACCGAGCTCGCCCTCGACCCCCTGACGGCGAAGCGGCGCTCTCGGCATGGCTTGCGATGAACTGTTTACGCGAACTGCGAGGCGACAATCATTGGGCGTTATGTGCAAGCAAGGACTTGGATGACGTGGAAGTCGGACTCTTGCATTCCGTGATGGTCGACCTTGAAGAATACGGCGATGAGGAATGGATAGCTCGCAGCCGAGGCAACGGTGATGAGGCAATTGCATCTGGCTGGGCTCGTTTAGAAGCTAAAGGGTTCGCTTCCAATGGGACCATCAACCAAACAGGTCGAAAGTTTCGGATGGAACTTGAAGATAGAACCAATGCATTGACAGTACCGGCTTGGCAAGCGGTTGGTGAAGAGGAAACAATTCGATTTTGTGAATTAGTTGAGCCCTACCACGAAGCTTTTTTGGACAGGATTAACGCGACCGCGGGCCCACGGTGGATGCCTGCGTCACGAGTGCAGCGAGGACCCGAACGCTCCAGTGAGATACGGGGCGGGTAGGTCTTTGGAGCGGGTGACGGGAATCGAACCCGCGTTCTCAGCTTGGGAAGCTGACGTTCTGCCATTGAACTACACCCGCAGATCATGTATCGAATCAGCAGCGAAGTCTAACGAAGAAGCTATAGCGGAGCTCGATCCTGTGGCGAAGCTGCTCTTTGAAACAATTGATAATCACTGTCAACGCTAGGCTGCCTTTCTCATGATTCTCTCCGACCGCACAATTCGCGAGTTGCTGGCAGCTGGTCGAATTGTGATTGACCCATTGGATCAGCAAGATATCCAGCCGTCCTCAGTGGACCTTCATTTGGATAACAGATTCAGAGTCTTTTTGAATCACACAAGAAGAGTCATCGATGTCAAACAAGATCAGACGGAACTGACCGAAGAAGTGGTCGTCGATGAAGATGACGCGTTCGTGCTTCACCCGGGTGAATTTGCGTTGGGGTCAACTCTTGAACGGGTAGCTATCCCAGATGATCTAGTGGGACGGATCGAAGGCAAATCGTCGTTAGGTCGGCTTGGTTTACTTATCCACACCACAGCGGGATTCGTCGACGCTGGGTGGGATGGGCATCTCACTTTGGAGCTTTCCAATGTGGCCAATCTTCCGATCACTCTTTATCCCGGAATGAAAATCGGTCAAATTAGTTTCATCCAAATGACCACACCAGCCGACGTGCCGTACGGTGCATCCTCATTGGGTTCGAAATATCGAGGGCAACGCGGCCCTACCCCGAGCCGGTTTCACGAAAATTTCGAATGAAGTGTTAATCGCTAGATGTGGGTTCAGATTGCCCTGCTTCGAGGGCCTCGACGAGATGAATTGATATGTCGGCAACTTTGATTTGGTCTTCCTCAAATCCATGGCCTTTGACTCCATCATCAATCATGACGTAACAGAAGGGGCACGCAGTCGCAATGCGACTTGCCCCTGTGTTTATGAGTTCTTCGGAACGTTCGTCATTCACTTTGGTTCCAATAGTTTCTTCCATCCACATGCGAGCACCACCAGCGCCACAACACATACCTTCGTTGCCGTTTCGAGGAGCTTCGACTATCTCAACTCCACTGAGGGTCCCAATGACGTTTCGAGGAGACATGTAAATATCATTGTGCCGACCGAGGTAGCAGGAGTCGTGGTAGACGATTCGCTCGTCCAAGCGCGCTTCACTCAAATCAAGCGCACCTGACTCGACTAACTCCTCCAAGAACTGGGTGTGGTGAAGTACTTCCCAATTCCCTCCATACTGCGGGTATTCGTTGCTTAGCGCGTTGAAGCAATGAGGGCATTGAGTAACGATTTTCTGAACCCCCATCTCGTTGAGGTTGTTGATGTTTTCGGTTGCCAACATCTGGAATAGGTATTCATTCCCTGAACGTCGGGCACTATCGCCTGTGCACATTTCTGATGGTCCGAGAATGGCGAAATCAACGCCAGCGCGACGCAGCAACTTCGCTGTTGCCTCGGACACCTTCTGGTTCTTGTCGTCGAAAGAACCAGCGCATCCAACCCAATACAAATACTCGTGATCAAACGGGTCTGACGGGTCGACAACCTCAACATCAATATCTTCGGCCCAATCCGCCCGTTCGGCATTATTCATATTCCAAGGGTTGGCGTTGTTTTCCATGCCTCGGAAAGCGCCGCCCAACTCGTTAGGGAAATCGCTTTCCATAAGGGTCAGATAGCGACGCATGTCGAGGATCTTGTCCAAGATTTCAATGTTGACAGGACAATGTTCATCGCAGGCTCGGCAGGTGGTGCACGACCACAACTCTTCGTTGCTGATGCGCTCAAAGATGCTATTTGCTTCGATTGTTATTTCGGTGTCTGTGCCTATTGGGGGAGAAACCTGTCCGTGTTCTCCCGTTGCTGCCATCACTTCGCCTGTTTTGAGGACGATTTCTCTTGGATCGAGCGGTTTTCCTGTTGCGTGGGCGGGACACACTGCCGTGCATCGGCCACACATCGTGCAACTGTCTGTATCTAAGAGCTGTTTCCAGGTGAAGTCTTCAATTACCGAGGCTCCAATGGTTTCAATATCTTCAGCCTCCATGAGATCTGGCAAAGCTCGCATCGCACCTTTGGGCCGTTCGCGGTCCTTCAGATACATGTTGAGTGGTGAAGTAAACATGTGTCGGAGCATGGTCATGGGGAGCATTACTAGAAAAACCATGAAGCAGAGGACATGGGCTATCCACATAGCTTGATGCCAGCCGGCGACTGCTCCGACTTCGTCCACTAACGCTGACAGCGGGTATCCAATGAACGACCATTGTTCATACGCTGGGCGTCCTTCCACGGCAATGCGGAAGGCCTCAGCGGCGAAGCCGGTAAGTCCCAAACCTAAAAGAACTCCAAGAATAAGAGCATGTTCTGGCCGTGTTTTGATCTTGATTCGATAGGGCTTTTGCACGTAACGGCGAACCACAGACCAGATCATCGCGACTGTAAACATCAGGCCAGCCAGATCACCTACGAAGCTGAATCCCTGATAGGTGCCTCCATGTAAGAATTTCAATCGTTCAGGCAGCTGGTGATCGATTTCTAAGGTTGTTGTCACTGCCAAGAGCACCAAGAAGCCGTAATACATAAGAGCATGCATGACGCCCGCAGCAGGGTCGCGCAGGAGTGTCTGCATCAGGACGCCGGCGCGATAATCGCGCACTCGTCTCTTTGCGTTATCACTATTGGTTGATCGGCGATCTGGAGCGCCACGTTCCCAGTTCTTTACTCGCTGGGCAAAGTTCCAGGCCCCAAAAACTATGAGGATAGGAGTGATGACATAGAACGCCAGTTTGAGAGCACCAGGAATATTGCCAAACACTTCGCGATGAACTGCATTGTTGTTGTGGAACCCGAAGGCAGTCGCAGCGATTCCGGAAACTGCGGTCACCAAAGCGAACGCGATTCCAATTCCGAGCGCGAGATGATGCGGTTTTACTCGTGCTTTCACGTAGGTCAAGTTACCGGACACTTGGTACACAAACGTTAATGATCGCCCTGAAGGTCGGCTGCTCCGGTGTTGTGAGGCTCCGTTGCTCACGGCCCTTCGTTGATTGTGCTTCTCCGAACTGCCTGCGATGGGTCCTCAATCTTTGCCGCAATGACGCTGGCCGCAGAACAACTCACGTGACAAGGTTGGTAGATAGCAAGTGACTAAGGAGGCGTCCGCATGGTTCGTTTGGTGACAGCGGTAATCAAACCTCACCGCCTCGAAGCGGTGGTTGATGCCTTACAAGACACAAACGTCCAAGGGCTTACCGCTTCTGAGGTGCGTGGTTTTGGGCGACAGGGTGGCCACACCGAGACGTACCGTGGTACTGAATACCATGTGGATTTCATCCCCAAAGTTCGAGTTGAAATCTTGGTAGACGCTGCCGACACTGAGCGTGTCGTGGATTGTTTGGTTGAAGCCGCTCGCACAGAAAAGATCGGCGACGGCAAGGTTTGGGTCACCGAAGTGGAAAGTGTTACCCGGATACGCACAGGGGAACGTGGAGTTGACGCTCTTTAGCGTTTGCCGAGTCGTTGCTCGATTTAGGCTAAATAGCGTTCAGATGTAGGTAGTTGCTCAGTAGGACGTAGTTCTGAGTCGAGTTCATAGACAATGGGAGCCCCAGTCGGTATCTCGAGTTCCGTGATCTCATTTTCTGGGATCTCTTCAAGATGCTTGACCAGAGCTCTCAAACTATTCCCGTGGGCGGCTACCAGAACGGTGCCGAATTCTTGTAAGTCTCGAGCTAATTGATCCTGCCAATAGGGGACTAGCCGTTCGACGACGTCAGCTAAACATTCGGTGTCCGGCAGAAGATTGGCGGGGACCGAACGGTAACGCGGGTCGGTGTTTGGGTTATAAGGATGGTCGGCTGCCATCGGAGGCGGCGTGACGGAATAGCTTCGCCTCCACTCATGGACTTTTTCTTCGCCGTGCAGATCGATAGTTTCTTGTTTGTTTAATCCAGTGAGACCGCCGTAATGACGCTCGTTGAGCCGCCAACTTCTGCGAACCGGAATCCATAGTTGTTCGCAAGCAGCAAGTGCCAAATGAGCGGTCTCGATTGCGCGTGTCTGAAGCGAAGTGTGAACGACGTCCGGGGTTATCCCAGATGACATCAAGAGATTTCCAGCTCTGCTGGCTTCTCTAGTGCCTTGTTCGGTTAATCCGACATCGAACCAACCAGTAAATCTGTTTTCAAGATTCCACTGACTTTGACCGTGTCGAAGAAGAACCAGCCTTGTGGCCTTTTTGACCATGATTTGCACCTTAGCCGCATGATTCGACAGTAGCTAGGTCAAGAATCTTTACATAAAAGTTGTAAATATAACACTCAACTTTTATGATGGTGATCCCCCGAACGCTGATTTAGTCGCTATACGGCCAGATCTTGGGGCGTTCGAAGTACTACCTGACTAAATATCCCAGAATAGGAGACACTCATGTCGAAAGCAGTTGGCATAGACCTCGGAACCACTAATTCAGTCGTTTCCGCTATGGAAGGCGGTGAACCGACGGTCATAGCGAATGCTGAAGGTGACCGAACCACGCCGTCAATCGTTGGTTTTGCCAAAGGTGGTGAAGTACTTACAGGTGAGGTTGCCAAGCGACAAGCAGTCACCAACCCCGACCGTACGCTGGCATCAGTAAAACGACATGTAGGTACAAATTGGACGGTCGACATCGATGATAAGTCCTATACACCGCAAGAAATTGCAGCAAGAGTTCTGCAGAAACTGAAACGTGACGCTGAGCAATACCTGGGCGACGAAGTTACAGAAGCAGTTATTACAGTGCCGGCCTATTTCGATGATGCCCAACGAACAGCAACCAAAGAAGCCGGACAGATTGCCGGACTGGATGTCTTGAGGATCATCAATGAACCGACTGCAGCGGCGCTCGCTTACGGCCTAGATAAAGAGACCGAGGATCAAACCATATTGGTGTTCGATCTGGGTGGGGGCACCTTTGATGTGTCGGTGCTGGAAATCGGAGACGGTGTTTTCGAAGTGAAATCAACCGCTGGGGATACACAACTTGGTGGGGATGACTGGGACGAGAGAGTGATTGATTGGCTTGGTGATTCCTTCAAGGGTGACCATGGTGTCGACCTTAAAGCTGACCCTATGGCGCTTCAACGGCTCAAAGAGGCTGCTGAACAAGCCAAGAAAGACTTGTCTTCAAAGCAGACAACCCAAATCAACCTGCCCTTCATCACTGCTACAGATAGCGGACCGCTGCATTTGGATTATGAGCTGAGCCGAGCCAAGTTCCAGGAAATCACTGTTGACTTAGTCGATCGTTGCCGCGCACCTTTTAAACAGGCGATAGAAGACGCAAACCTAAGTTCTAGCGATATTGATCACGTCATCATGGTTGGCGGTTCGACGCGCATGCCAGCAGTGCAGGAACTGGTGATGGACATCGCCGGCAAAGAACCGCATAAGGGAGTTAACCCGGACGAAGTTGTCGCCGTAGGAGCTGCTGTTCAAGCCGGTGTTCTGAAGGGTGACGTGAAAGATGTTTTGCTTCTCGATGTCACACCTCTGAGTCTCGGTATTGAAACTAAGGGAAGTGTTATGACCAGATTGATCGAACGGAATACCACCATCCCGACAAAAAGGACAGAGGTCTTCACTACCGCTGATGACATGCAACCGTCCGTCGAAATCCATGTGTTGCAGGGAGAGCGAGAGATGGCGTCAGGTAATAAGACTTTGGGGAAGTTCCAATTGGTTGACTTACCCCCGGCACCGAGGGGGATCCCTCAGATCGAGGTCACTTTTGACATCGACGCCAATGGCATCGTAAACGTATCCGCGAAAGATCGGGCCACTGACAAAGAACAGTCAATAACGATAAGTGGTCAATCGAATCTGAGTGATGCCGATATCGAGACAATGGTTAAGGACGCCGAATCTCACGCTGAAGAAGATCGTCAACGACGTGAAGCAGCTGAAGTCCGAAATAATGCTGACGCGTTGGTATACCAGATTGAAAAAATGTTGGCGGACCAAGCCGATCAGGTTGCTGACGCCGACAAAGCTGAAGTTGACGAAGCATTGTCCGGTCTCAAAGCAGCTCTGGAAAGCGAGGACGACGACACGGAAGCAATCAGCAAAGCAACTGAAAGGCTGACGGAAGTCAGTCAATCTTTTAGCCAAAAACTTTATGAGGCTGCAGCTCAACAAGCCGATGATGGAACCGGAGAACCTTCGGACAGCACTGACGATGTGGTAGATGCCGAAATTATTGATGAGGACCAGTGAAGGACGGAGAGGCAAGCGATTCTGAACAAGAGGAGCTCGCGCTACACGACGAAGGGATAACGGCTTCATTGGCTGACGGAGAATCGGAGTCATCCGAACCGGTGTCTGAAGATCCGCTTTCGGTAGAGGTATTGCTTGAATCGTTGGAAGGTGTCACAGCTGAACGCGACGACTTTCGAGATTCCTTGCAAAGACTGCAAGCTGAGTTTGAGAACTTTCGCCGGAGGAGTTCGAGCGAAACAGAACAGCGTATTTCAGCTGGAGTATCAAGACTTGCGGAGATGCTCCTGCCAGTTCTTGATGCCTGTGATGCCGCCGCTGCCCAAGGACTAAATGAGGTAAGCCCAATCCAAAGTGCGCTCGAGACTGTGCTTACTAACAACGGCTTAAGTCGTATTGAAACTTTGGGAGTTCCATTTGACCCTACCCACCATGAGGCGATGTCTTTCGAGACAGGGGAAGGGAATGAACAAGTAGTAGTTGAGGAACTACGACCCGGTTACTTGTGGGGTGGAGCGGTATTACGTCCGGCGATGGTCAAGGTCCGCGAGCAATAGTTTGTTCTAGATGTAGCGAGGAGGTGACAGATGGCTGCCCAGCGGGAATGGTTTGAGAAGGACTACTACGGCGTGCTTGGGGTGTCATCGACCGCTTCTCCGAAAGAAATTACTAAGGCCTACCGAAAGCTGGCACGTTCCCATCATCCCGATGCAAAAGGGGGCAACGAGGAGCGTTTCAAGGAGGTGTCGGCCGCGTACGACGTTTTGGGTGATGCCGCAAAACGTGAAGAATATGACGAGGCCCGGAGGATCGGCCCCTCAGCAGCTGGGGGCTTCGCTTCGGGTGCCGATGGCTTCAATGTCCATTTCGATGATTTTGACGATCTCAGCGGCATGTTTGGGAACCTGTTCGGACGCGGCCAACGAGGCCCGGTTTCGATGCGCGGAGTAGACCAAGAAACACGGATACATCTGGGTTTTCGCGACGCAATTGACGGTGCTACGACAAGCGTCCAACTCGGAGCCACCGCCGATGGTGATCGACGGCAGGTAAAAGTTCGTATTCCCCCTGGTGTTGATAATGGTCAACGTATTCGGCTAGCAGGTAAAGGCGGAGCCGGAAGAAATGGTGGTCCGAACGGGGACCTTTATGTTGTCGTCGAAGTCGCCCCAGACTCAATGTTTGGACGGAAGGGAAAACATCTGACTCTGGTTATTCCCGTGACGTTTCCCGAAGCAGCCTTGGGATCTGAAATTAAGATCCCTACTTATGATCATTCGACCGTCACCTTAAAAATTCCGCCGGGCACGAAATCGGGGACAACATTTCGAGTTAAGGGCCGAGGTGTCGTCACGATGAAGTCCACGGGAGATTTGTTGGTGACTCTTGAGATAGCCGTCCCTGCGGAGTTAAGCCCAAAAGAAAGAGCAGCAATCGAAGCACTGAGCGAGGTAACTGACTGGTCACCTCGAAACGAACCACAAGAGGAGGTCTGATTATGGAACCGATGGCACCGACTCCTGAGCCTGACAGGGCTGTGTACGTAATTTCCGTAGCAGCAGAACTTGCCGGCGTTCACGCTCAAACCCTACGAATCTACGAGCGGAAAGGATTACTGGAACCGGCTCGCACCCCTGGAGGGAGTCGCAGGTACAGCGAAATAGATATAGCTCTCCTTCGTCGGATCCAGGAGTTAACCAACGAGGGATTGAATTTAGCTGGAGTGAAACGTGTTCTTGATCTGGAACAGCGTCTCATCCAACTAGAAGTAGAAATGCGTGAGCTTCGGGCGGCTGCGAACGCAACGGTTATGGAAACCCATCGTCAATATCGAAGAGAGTTAGTACCCCTTCAACAGTCTGTAATTCCGTGGCTAGATCCGCGTCGGGGGCGCCGTTGAAACAAACTCGGTGGCGCTTTTCGTTATAAAACAAAATAAGGACGCTAATTCATCCTAGAAAAGCCGAGATACGCAATTAGGATCTGACAACGTCAGCAGATGACGTTTGGAGTGTTCCTTGCCGGGATCAATAGTGGTCGGTACCCAGTGGGGCGATGAAGGCAAGGGCCGAGTCGTCGACATCGTGGCTAA
>SGYJ01000072.1 GCA_004214275.1 Acidimicrobiales bacterium
GTCTTCTCCGGCATTAATTGACTGGGCCACTGCTAAGAACGCAGTCACCTTCAACAATGTTGCATTTGGTTATCCAGGCACAGAGACAAGCGCCCTAGCCGGTGTCTCGTTCGAAATAGAAACCGGCTCCACGGTTGCAATTGTCGGACCTTCTGGAGCTGGGAAAACGACAGCGGCACAACTTATCTTGCGGTTCTGGGATGCTGACGAAGGAAATATTCTGCTATTTGGCCAGCATCTTCGTGATCTTGATCTAGATGATCTTCGAGCCCACGTAGCCATGGTGAGTCAAGAAACCTATCTGTTCAATGACACTTTGGCCCATAACATTCTGATGGCGAGGCCCGACGCTACGGAAACCGACGTTCAAACTGCGATCGAACAAGCGTCGCTCGCCGAGTTCGTCGCCAACTTGCCTGACGGGTTACAAACCATGGTTGGCGAACGCGGAGTCCGTCTGTCGGGCGGCCAGCGGCAACGTGTCGCCATTGCTCGAGCATTTCTGAAAGATGCCCCAGTCTTGGTTCTCGATGAGGCCACTTCACATCTCGACGCGGTCAACGAAGCTTTTGTGCACAACGCCCTACAACAACTAATGCAGGGTCGAACGACCCTCATCATCGCCCACCGGCTGTCCACAGTTCGTAACGCTTCACAGATTGTTGTGATGGATGCTGGGGAGGTAGTTCAAACCGGAGACCATGACACCTTGATTGGCGAAGATGGGCTTTACTCACGGCTCGTTGCTCACCAGCTTTCAGCTACCGCCACAAAGCAGTAGCTATCTCGCAGCAGTTGTAGGCGCCCGGTCACGATGCGCTGGAATCCGCGCGTGGCTGAAGGGCAACATTTCAGTTGATAGGAGCGAGAAATTCGAGCAGCGCAAGGTTCCAAGCCGTGGGTTGCTCAAAATAGGGGCTGTGCCCAGCGTCGGCGATTTCAACGAACTGAGCCCCGCGAATGCGATTTGCAGAATCACGCAGCATGGATGCAGGAAAGATTTGATCGTATTCGCCGGCTACAAAAAGAACTGGAATATTCAAGTCGTCAAAGTCTGAGTGATGAATGGTGAATTCGAGTACTTCAGCAAGACGATCAAGGGGTGGCGAATGAAACGAACCCAATGCTTGATATAAAAACGCGTGGGCGGTGTCTCGGTCGGCAGCCCCCGCCCACAGGGCTAAGTGCCCGCCAACCAGTGGAAGTTCCCGGGTCCCTTGTAACCCACCGGATGCACGGAATTCTTGATATGCGCTGCGGAGATCGTCGGTCCAAAGGGCTCCTACTGTGTCGGCGTAGGTCACGGATCGGACTCGGCCGCTAAATAGAGTGAGAAACGCGGAGATGTGCCAACCCCCCATGGATTGGCCTACTAGATGTGCGTCGGAGATTTGGAGTTCGTCCAGTACCGCTGCCAGGTCGTGCGCAGCCTTTTCGGGGGCCAACTGGTTGGTGTTGTTCGTGGAGTTACCGAAACCACGGCTGTCCCAGGTCACTACGCGATATTTTTCTCCGATCTGTGGAATCTGTTGATACCAAACGGCGTGTGACCCGCCGGCCCCATGAGACAAAACGACAACCGGTCGTTCGTCGGAGCTTCCCCCTTCAGCATCGCGAACCAATTCCCAATAGATTTCCTCTCCGTCGCGGCTGAGCATGCCAGTCAGCAATTCAAGATCTCTCATGTGTAAAACCCTTTCCAGATTCGAATCAACATACGAACCACGGCTTGTTGGCTGTCACTTGCTTCCGAAAGTGTCAAAACTCACAAGTTCAGCGGTGTCGAGACGAGGAGCTTTCTTAAAGTCCGTGCCGATCGTGTGAGCAACTGGAAACAAACCAACTTGGGTCCATTCGTTGTAGTCAACACCCAAAACCTCAGCCGCTTCTTTCTCAAAGGGAAGATGGAGGGTGGTCCAAGCGCTGCCAAGCCCGCGCTCACGCGCGGCGAGCATGAAACTCCAAACAGCTGGAATTATTGAACCCCACATTGACGCTTGACCGAAAGCATCAACGCCTTCGGGTCGCCCCAACATCAACGGAACTAATAACACTGGAACTTCATGGAACACTTCTCTCAGATGTTTGGCGGAACCTCTCACGAATTCAGCGCGTTCGGCTCGGATGTCTCCAGGTGCGTATTCGCGCGGCGGACCGTTCACGTAAGGGTCAAACCCTTGACCATAAAGATCTGCCAACTGTCTCTTCTTTTCCGGATCTTCAACAAACAGAAAATGCCATCCTTGCGCGTTGGACCCAGTTGGTGACTGAAAGGCGATGTCGGTGCATTCGATCAGCAACGACCGATCCACCGGACGATTCAGGTCCAACCGTTTCCTAACAGCACGAGTAGTTGTCAAGAGTTCGTCTGCGGAGAGTTCAAGGTACATACGAGATTCCTTAGTTTGTTGGACTTCGATCATAGGTTTACGGACTGCCCTTACTTCACGCAAAGAGGAACATGGCCTCAGGAAAGCGGCATCGCGTTGGTCACCAAAATTGGTGAACAGCCGAACGGCGCGACCCATTCAATGTCGGTACTTACATACGCACGATTAGATAAACGTCAGGAACGGAACCCTGTTTGAGGAGGACTACCCATCCCAAAAGGTGATTCAGGCACGTCGTTGTCCGGTCGAGGCCAAGCGATAGGGGTAACTGGTCCTTCGATTCGTTGGCCATCCTCAATCCCTTGCCGGTCCAAGCTTTGATGCCAGTGAGGACGCGAACGCGTGCAGCCGTCCTCGAAATAGATGATGCAGTAAACCCGCCGAGTCGCATCGGTCGTGTTCGCTTTGGCTTGATGAACGGTCAAAGAATGATGAAACACCACTGACCCACGCGGCGCTTCCACCCAAGAAAGATCCGCCATTTCGGAATGATCGAAATACGGATACGGCTCTTCACGTAACTCGCGAGTGATATCAGAGAACTTGGCCAAACCCAGACGGTGAGAGCCCGGTGAATAACCCACCGCCCCGCCCTTCATTGTTGACCCGTCGAAGGGTATCCACGCAGTTATTTGTCGAGCTGGCCCCATTGGCCAAAGCGGCCAATCCTGATGAGGGTCAGTTTCACGGCCCCCGGGTTCCTTATAAAGCGCTTGGTCATGCCAAATACGTAACGCTTCGGCTCCCAATAACAGACAGGCTGTCTCTCCAAGCTTCTGATCAAAAGTGAACTTCTTGAGGTCAGCGTTGTCTTCCCAAAGATTCATGCATTGTTGGAAGCTCTGTTCATACAAAGACTTCTCGTCCACCGATCTTGAATCCGAGCCGACCCGATTGCTAACTGCACGATCAACTATTGATCCAAAAAGATCCAGTTCATGGAAATCAAAGAAATCTTCAACTACCACGAACCCATCTCGCTGAAAGGTCTCGATCAGAGAAACGTCCAGGACAGCCACTCCGCAATCCTAGATCTCTTGTTCGAAACTCATCGCCGAGAACTGTTCGCCTGTATTGAATACAATTGAAAACGAGTGAGAGGGGAACTCAATGCACGACATCGTAATTAGGTCTGGCAAGGTCGTAGACGGCACAGGAGATGCGATCCGACAAGTTGACATTGCTATCGACAACGGCCTCATTTCTGCTGTGGGGAACGACATTGGCCAAGGCCAAATAGAAATAGACGCGTCTGATCATCTAGTGACGCCCGGCTTCGTTGACGTCCACACCCACTATGACGGGCAAGCCACCTGGGATCCCGACATGAGCCCCTCGTCTTTCCACGGAGTAACTACGACCGTGTTTGGAAACTGTGGCGTCGGGTTCGCACCTGCCCGATCAGATAGCCACGACTGGCTAATCCAACTCATGGAAGGGGTCGAAGATATCCCCGGTGCAGCTCTTTCCGAAGGCATCGACTGGAATTGGGAGACCTTCCCAGAATATTTAGATGCCCTCGAAGAAATGCCGAGGGTCATGGACATAGCGACGCAAGTACCACACGGCTCGGTGCGGGCATATGTCATGGGAGAAAGAGGCGCTCGAAACGAAGAACCAACACCAGACGATTTAGTGGAGATGGCAAAAATTGTCCAAGAGGGGATCGAAGCCGGAGCCCTTGGATTTACCTCCTCCCGGACGATGCTGCATCGAGCTCTTGATGGTGAGCCGGTCCCCGGCACCTTCGCAGGCGCTGACGAGCTCATCGCAATGGGAAAAGCTGTTGCCGAAGCTGGGGGAGGGGTTGTAGAAGTTGCCTCAGACATTGGACTCGGAGGACTCGAAGGCAACTTCGGTTCCGACATCGATTGGATGCGTGAACTAGCCAGCGAGTACGGGCTAACCGTCACTTACGCGCTCAACCAATCAGACAACCACCCACAACAATGGCGTGACCTTCTTGAACTCTCGTCAGCACCGGTTGAAGGTGATGGCAAAGTGATAGCGCAGGTGGCTGGACGCCCAGCAGGACTGTTGTTCGGACTTGAAACATCACTCCATCCGTTCAAGATGCACCCGACATATTTGGAACTGACTGCAGCATGTGAACGTTCCGAACTTGTCAAGGAACTCTCCAAAGAGTCAGTAAAACAACAAATCCTCAGTGAGACCACTGGATACACCGGGCGTTTCAACCACGACGTGGCACATGGCTTTCACAAGATGTATCCGTTACTGGGCAACCCCGATTATGAGCCCAACCCTGAAGACTCCATCGCAGCTCGCGCCGAAAAAGAAAACCGGGATCCATACGAGTACGCGTACGACGTTCTCTTAGCCAATGATGGAAGAGGATTAATTTTCTTTCCCCTCGCCGACTTCGCAGAACACACCCTTGACCCAACATATGAACGCCTCAACCATCACGGAGCGTTCTGGAGTCTGTCCGATGGCGGAGCGCATTGTCGCCTAATTTGCGACGCATCTACGTCCACTTTCATGCTGAGCCATTGGACTCGAGACCGAACCAACGGCCCCAAGATGAAAATCGAAGATGCCGTGAAGTTAATGACTCATGACACAGCCGAGATTTATGGTCTCCTCGGTGACCGAGGCACCCTTGAAGTCGGAAAGCGCGCTGACATCAACGTCATTGACTACGACAATCTGTCAATTTCTGCTCCCGAAATGGCGTATGACCTTCCGACCGGCGCGCCCCGCCTGTTACAGGAGGCCAGCGGATATAAGGCGACCCTTGTCGCCGGTGAAATCGTGCGACAAGATGATGAATTCACAGGAGCTCGTCCCGGCCGGTTGATTCGCGGACGTCGATGAATTCCACTGGACGATAACCCTGCACCGGATCTAAGACCGTTTCGTGAGTAAAGAATCCAATTCGTGTTGAATTGCTGGGCCCCAATCGGTCGAGGTGATGCCGCCACCATCGCGTCTCGAAGTAAAGAATTAGAACAACGCGGGTATGTGGGAGTCATTGGCAACCAGGTATACGGACCGCCATGGGCAAGTTTGGCTGTGGCAGCTGCCTCCACCACCTCGCTGAAACTCGAAACTGGGATAGCGATGGCGTTTGTCCGTTCACCATTCGAAACAGCCTGTGCCGCCCTTGAACTTGACCAAATAAGTAATGGACGATTCACCCTCGGGTTAGGCACAGCGCCACAAACCTGGACAGAAAATTATTTCGGTGAAGATTTTCGACCTCCGATCGGCCGAACTCGAGAAGTAATAGAAATTCTTCGCATGGTTTTCGATGCAGCGGTAAACAATGCTTCATCAATCCCGGACTACCACGGAGAGCATTACCAACTGTCATTCGAGGGTCTCCACCCCAATTTCGAGCCCAACGCAAGGTCTGTCCCAATTTGGATTGCATCGCTACGAGAAAAATTGTGTGAGCTAGCTGGCGAATGCGCAGACGGCTTCATAGGACATTCAATATGGTCCCGATGGTGGTTAGAAGAGCGAGCACTGCCAGCACTTCGCCGCGGCGCGGCCAACGCTGGACGAGACCCAAACGAGTTACAAATACAACTTTGGTTGACAGCTTCCATTGACTCAGACCCAGCAGTTGCTGCTCGACGAGCTCGCGGCAACGTCGCGTTCTATGCGTCAATACCTAGCTACCGCTCCTATTTCGATGCTCATGGATTTGGGACGCTTTTCGACACCTTGGTCGAAGCACGAAGATCACTGCCTTTAGAACACTGTCTCGACATGGTTCCTTTAGAAGCAGCCAAAACATTTGCGGTTTGCGGAACCCCAGATGAGGTGGGTGAAGAAATTCAGAACATCGCACAACATGCCAGCTCGGTGTGTGTGAAACCGCCTATGTGGGCGATTGATCCTCGAGAAGCAGAACACCAAACTGCACAAATCGAAGAGTTACTGCTCGGATAAATCGTCAGTTATTTCGTGAGCTGGCCCAAAAGACCGCCACTATCGCTCACTATGTGACCTTCGGTGACTTTCCCCCCGACGATGGTGAAAATCGCGACCGCGTGGCGTTCAACCTCGTTACCTGAAGCGGCTACTCCCATGAACGTCCCTGTATGGGTGCCTCTCAATATGTATCTCACCGCAACCGACGACCCATCACTGACCATTTGCTGAATTTCGAATCGGGCATTTGTTAATGAGGAGTGATACGCCTTGAGTGACTCGATGTGTTCGGCAAGAGAATTAGCGGATGGACCGCCATAGCCGTAACGCACATAATCCTTCGTGAACGAAGCCTCGACGACGGACAAATCCTGCTTGTTGAAGCCGTCCTCCATGATGTGCCGTACAAGTTCTTTCGCTTCTTCTCCGGTCAAAGCTGCCCCCGTTCCGATTTGGCCAACGATAGCTGCGCGCGACGATCGGCTGTTCGACAACATCAGCTAGAAGCTGTCTATTGGGTTCCCTCACCAACAGCCGTCATTCTTTGAAACCCCAGACCGCGAATAACGGATCCCCTGAAGCAGCAGCTGAAGTTCGAAGCTCAGCTTGAACATCTCTCCAAGGTCCGGTGAGCCGGTAGTACTCGCCGACAATCGAAACATGACCGCGATCGTCGGTCTGGCCCCAGCCCCGTATGGCTTTCGTAGGAAAACACCGATTAGAAAAACTGTTTACAAAAACCCCGCCGTCCTTCAAACATCGATGGACTTCATCGAACACCTCGAGAGGGCGAACCAAGTAATCGATGGACACACAGCAGACGACGCCGTCGAAGCTGGCATCTTCGAAAGGAAGTTGGGGGTTCAGGTTCAAATCATGTTGGACCCAAGAAGTTGCTTGCCGGTTTTCTTCCAGCTCGAATGCATTCATCCCGAGCGCAACCAAGTCATCTGGGGTGTCAACGAAATGACTTACCCAAGAACTCATAACGTCCAGGATTCTCCCTCCGAGTTTGAGTTCCTCATAGAGGGCTCCGACCGCGGCAATCGCATCGGTATCAATGTGAGTAACAATTCTCGGCTCTGAATAGAAGTTGTGGTCCGATGATGGGTCAACCCTGTCAAAGAAACCAGGCGGAAACCCTGCGTAGCGCGGATCTTCAGAAGGTTCGGGCTCGGTTGATTCTTCGTTAACCACGTGTTGCTCCGGTCTTCTAACTTGTGAGCTTCTTCGCAAAACTCAAATCATGTCCGGAAGGGTCCTGGATAGGGAAGAATCGTTCCCCCCAGGGCGCATCTTTAGGTTCATCTCCGGGTGAAAGTCCGGCTGACACCGCCCGTCGGTACATGTCGTCGACATCATCGACATGAAAAATTGTCCGACCCCACCAACTCGAGGGGAAAACTTCTGCTTCGACTAGCCAGAGATTCACAAAACAAATTCCCGATTGCAACGTAACGAAAGAAGCTGCAGTGTCTCCGAATGCGATGGTGAAGCCCAATGCTTCGTAGAACGCGACCGACTCTGGCATCTCAACGGTTGCAAAAGTTATGGCGTCAATTCGCTCTACGCGACCCGGTTCGTCAGTCATAGACAACCCATTTGTCGACGGCGATTGTGGCTTGGGGGGTTTCTCACGATCCGTCGAATTTTCCGTGGCGTCCCTCGCCTGAAGAGAAACGACTCGCGCCCGTTATTCCCTCTGCTTCGAGGACAGATCGGCTGTTATGCCACTCTTGCGCGAGCGCGTCCCTGATCGGTAAACCGTGTTGTTTGCGCACCGATCTCCGATCAGCTCTTGCACACAGCTGCGGGAATGCCGCGATTTGGTGAGCCAACTCCTCAGCCTTTTCTCGGGATTGCCCTTCGGGTACCACGTATTCGCATAAACCGAGACGCTCACACTCGTCGGCCATGACTTGACGTCCAGTCAATATCAGCTCCAAAGCTCTTCCTTCGCCGACGAGGCGAGGTAGCCGCACGGTTCCTCCGTCGATCAGTGGGATTCCCCATCGCCGGCAGTACACACCGAGGTAGGCGGACTCTTCCATAACTCGAAAATCACACCAGAGAGCTAATTCCATTCCGCCAGCAACAGCTGGGCCAGCAACCGCTGCGATCACCGGTTTGTTTAGCTCAAGACGACTTGGTCCCATTGCGCCCATTGGAATGTCACTTCCGTTTCCATGATCGCCGCCATCAAGAGGAATCGCTAAATCAGACAGAGGGTTTGGTTCCTCTAAAGATGCGGCTTGTTTGAGATCCCAGCCCGCACAAAATGCACCGCCTTCGCCCCAAAAAACCGCAACGCTGGCTGCATCATCATTTTCGAATTCAAGAAAAGCACTGTAAAGCGCCTCAGCACTGTCACTATCCATTGCGTTGCGGGCTTCAGCGCGAGAATGAACAACGGTCCAGACCGGACCTGACTTCTCGATACGAACTGCCATACTCCACCCTCTTTAACGTCAGGCTTATGACGATGATGTCTTGTCGCCTCGGCGACATCAGAATCATTGTGAAATCCTGCTGACAATTACTCCAGGAGCCTAGGGCAGGTCAGACCTTCAGAGTGCTGTCGCCGCCACACAGATGGGTACACCGAGAGAATTGAGGAACATGAGTCGTTTAACTTCCCTGATTCGCTGATCTAAGGTCTAATTAACTGATTCTTGAGGTTCGAGATGCAAGCTTTGAATTGTTACATGGAAACTTGGCGGCGTTACCGAGA
>SGYJ01000073.1 GCA_004214275.1 Acidimicrobiales bacterium
ACCATCGTCGCGCCACTCCGCAGCTGCAACCCGGGTCTCGATGGGTGCTGGAGCGAGACGATTATTTACCGTTCGTACCTCGGTGACCACTTCACAAGAACCAAAATCAACTTCGAGACCCTCAGCTTCCATGCGACACACCACGTTGCCTTCAGCCGTGTCGTCAAACAAAAGCACTGGAGAATCCAAGGCGGTTTCGGCATCGACCACGACATCCAGTGATTGATAATCGATTTCAATCAGTTCTGCGGCGTCTGTCGCGATGGACGGAGATTCTGCGACTATGGCCACGACTGGTTCTCCAACGAACCTAACTCGATCGTCAGCTAACAATGGTCGAACCATCGCCTCATCAAAAAGTGGGTTTGCTGATGGATAGGGACCTATGTCGAGATCGGCATTTGTGATTATGTCAATGACGCCAGGCATCGACAAAGCGGTCGAAGTCTCTATTGAAAGCACCTTCGCATGGGCAATTGTCGAAGTCAGGTAATGCACGTAGGCAGGATTATCGAACTCGATGTCACCAACGAAAGTTCCTTCCCCTCTTAGGAGTGGTGGGTCTTCTCGTCGTCTTACTGAAGTGCCTCGTAGAGTCATGTTCCTATGCCCCTCTCTCAGAATCAGAGAATGGTTCTGTTTAATCGAGCTTGCTTGTAACAGCACAGATATCATGGCTTATGTACGGTGCAGCGATGCAGCGAAGTCCGGTAAAAATCCGGCACTGTCCCGCAACGGTGATGTCTCCTCGGAGAACAAGTCCGGACGCCTGAATCAATGCCTCGCACGACGATTCTCGAGGAAGAAGCGTTGTGTGGCAGGTCTCCTGCCGCTCCGCCCTCGGACGACAGGAGAAACCCGATGAAAAAAATCATATCCATAATCTGTGGCCTGATGATCTTGGCTGCCTGTGGTGATAGTGACCCAAGGAGCCTGGGCGCTAACTCAGTCACTTTGGAGCCCACAGTTTCGGTTGAGACTGAGATGCCGGCACAAAATCAGGAAACGGTAGAACCCGACGAATCTGAAGTCGTTCAGCCGTCGATCGATTACCCGACAGCCATCGTGTCCCTATCTCCGACTGCAACTGAGATGCTGTTTGCTATTGGCGCGGGCCCCCAAGTGCTAGCGGTTGATGAATACAGCTACTGGCCTCCCGAAGCACCTGTGGTTGACGGCCTTTCGGGATGGAACCCCAATGTAGAAGCAATAGCTACATTCGAGCCGGATCTAGTCATCCTCAGCGATAACGGCATACGGCAAGAATTAGAACTGCTTGGGATCGACGTTTATGTCGCCAGTGCAGCGATCGAACTTGAAGACGTATGGGTCCAAATGCTCGAGATTGGTGAAATGACTGGCCAAACTGACGGGGCCTCATCCGCTGTCAATGACATGAAAGAACGGATAACAGCAATTCTCTCAGGCATTCAGCGCCCTGAAACGCCAATCACCTATTACCACGAACTAGATGACACCTTGTACTCGGTCACAAGTGAAACGTTTATCGGCAAGGTCTATTCACTAGCCGGTTTGACCAATATCGCTGATCCCGCTGACGAAGATGGGACCTCCTGGGGATACCCACAATTGGGAGAAGAGTTTGTCCTTCAGGCTGATCCTGACCTCATCTTTTTTGCAGATGCTCAATGTTGTGGCCAATCGGCTGAAACAATAAGTGCGCGACCGGGATGGTCGGAGCTGCAAGCTGTTAAGAACAACAATATTTTCGAAATCAATAGTGATATAAGTAGCCGCTGGGGACCGCGGCTAGTGGATTTCCTAGAAGCTGTCGCACGGGCTGTCGCGAACGTAAATGAGAACTGAGTCTTCACCTCCGAGGTGCACTCACCCTCGCGCCGCATCGTTGCGATCGGAAAAGCTGGGCGCCCCCGGGCTGCTTCTCGGATTCGTTGCGATCCTCGTCGCGGCCAGTGCTGGGTTATTAATCGGTCCAGCAGGGATAGACAAGACAGCCGCCATAATGGAGTTGCTGGACCAAATACCGTTCATTTCAGTTGATAGTGGATTATCGCAGATCCAAAAAAACATCATCTGGGAAGTAAGGATGCCTCGTGTGGTGCTGGGGGCACTGGTGGGAGCAACTTTGGCGATAAGCGGTGCCAGCTATCAGGCGGTATTCCGAAACCCTCTAGCGGATCCGTACTTGTTGGGGGCAGCGGCGGGAGCCGGCCTCGGTGCGACTGTGGCAATCGTGACTGGTTCGGGTGATGGAATAGGAACCTTCGATTTAGTTCCGCTGCTTGCCTTTTTGGGTGCACTAACTGCTGTAGCCCTGACCTACACCTTGGGTTACAGCTCAGGAGCCCAGCGATCTCCCGCCGCTCTATTGCTCGCAGGTGTAGCTGTTGCAAGTTTCCTGACTGCAATACAGACCTTCATCCAACAGCAAAATGTTGACACCATACGTCAGGTCTACAGTTGGATTTTAGGACGACTCAACACGGCCTCCTGGGATGAAGTGTCGTTGCTTGCCCCATACGCACTCGTTTCGACCTTCCTGATCCTCATGTATCGCCGCACCCTTGACGTGATGCGATTAGGAGATGTAGAAGCATCTTCAGTGGGTATACGTCCTCAACTGGTGCGTCTAGTTGTCATATGCGCAGCATCGTTGGGTACCGCTGCAGCCGTAGCTGTTAGCGGATTGATTGCCTTCGTCGGATTAATCGTCCCGCACACAGTTCGCTTGTTAGTAGGAACAAGCAACCGAATCGTCCTGCCGTTATCGATTCTATTTGGAGCAGCCTTCCTTGTCATGGTTGACCTTCTAGGTCGCAGCCTCGCATCACCTGCAGAGATTCCGCTTGGAGTGATTACAGCTTTTTGTGGAGCACCGTTCTTCGTCGTCGTGTTGAGGTCGAGCAAGAGGACACTCGGATGAACCTGTGTGTCGCTAAAGAAGTTAGTGTTCGCGTTGGAGCAAAATTAATTCTCGACAACGTCTCAGTGTCAATTGCAGCCGGAGAATGGGTGTCAGTAGTGGGCCCGAATGGTGCCGGTAAGACAACCTTGCTGTCGGTTATGGCTGGGTTGAGAACGGCTTCTGGGAGGATTTCTATAGATGATAGAGATCTCAAAGAGTTGAGTCCTCGGGAAAGAGCGCGACTGCTTGCTTATGTGCCCCAACATCCAGAAATTCCGCCTGGAATGAAAGTCAGCAGCTACGTACTACTGGGTCGAACACCCCATCTTTCGTTCCTTGGGATGGAAGGTCCTGACGATTTTCGACTCGTCCAGCAAGTTCTCGAACAATTCGATCTTGCGACTTTAGGGCAACGGACACTTGAATCGTTAAGTGGTGGTGAGCTGCAAAGATGTCACCTGGCGCGGGCAATAGCGCAAGCTACGCCAATAATCTTTCTTGACGAACCAACTACTGCTCTCGACCTAGGACACCAGCAGCAGGCGCTAGACAGAATTAGACGACTACGAGAGGAACACCAGGTCACAGTCGTCATGACAATGCACGACCTGACTTTGGCAGGCCAATACAGCGATCGAGTAATTCTGATGTCAGAAGGAGAGATAGCAGCTGATGGCGTCCCCTCAGAAGTTTTTGATCCAGACCGCCTGTCTGACCTGTACGGAGCTCATGTAAAGGTCCTCAACATCGATGGCCATTTGGCAGTGATCCCCATGGCTGAGTATTAAGAAGCGCCACGAGGCCGAAAGCAAGTCTCTGTAAGCCGTAACTGCCACCGATACTAAGGATAGAGGTGTACCCGTTCGTAAGGACCTTTCTGCGAGTACCGTGAACTCTGTGTCTAGTGAAGATCAAGAACTACCTGCGAACGGACGTGACCGTCTTGAATTGTTGTTTCGTGCTGACCCTTTAATGGCTCAGTTAGGTGCCGAATTAATAATTTGGTCTCCAGGTACCGCGACGGTTCAGGCGATGATGAATGAAACCCACACCAACTTCTTGGGAGGTGGACATGGCGGGATCCTTTTCAGCCTCGGAGACATCGCGATGTCTTTCGCCTCAAATGGCTACGGCCGCCTTGCTTTAGCCACCCAGATCGATATCTCTTACCACCGTGGCGTTCGTCCGGGTGACCTAGTTGTTGCGACCGCTACTGAGATCAGTCGCACCCGACGGTTTGGCCACCATAGGGTCGAACTGAAAGTCAACGAGCGGTTAGTAGCGAGCGCTACTGGGACTACATACCGAACTGACGACTGGCACTTCGGGGAAGAGATTTGGCCAACCGACTGGCGAGAAAAATATTGAATCGGCGCAATCACATCGGATGGCCGTTCATGCTGGCCGTGTTGATCAGTGTCGCTTGCGCACCAGATGGCCCCTCAGTAGTGCGGGAATCAGACCCGTCGCTTGTTGAACAAACCCCTCCGTCTACTAGCGAAAACCGATTGACAGAGTCGACCGAGGAAAAGGTAGGCCGGGTCCCAGAAAACGGAGTCGCGGAAACAGATGTCCGTGTCGGTGGGTCAGCGACAGTGCTATTGGCGGCGGACCCCACACCGATCACCGGTTGGACTCCTTGGGATCACGTATGTGCCTGGTCATGTCGCAACGTGCTTGACCAAGTTCTAGAAACCATCACCGTAGTTCTCCCCGATGGCTCAACCGCTCCCTGGTTAGCAGAACAGGTTGAACCCAACCCAACGATGCTCAATTGGACCATTACTTTGCGTAAAGGTCTCAGATTCAGCGATGACCAACCCGTCACAGCCCAAGTAATCAAAGAGGGATACGAAGAGTTCCTCAAAAAGGGTGAAGTGACTCGAGGACTATTGCGTGATGCTCGCATTAATGCAGTCACCGTGATCGATGACCATCGTTTGATGTTCGACTTAGCTGAACCCAATCCTGCGCTCGACATTGTCCTAGCTGGGCCGATAGGCCGGGTTTTTTCTATAGAAGCAGCAAGAGTTGACCCTTCCGCTTTTATACGCAGTCCTGTTGGGACTGGGCCTTTCATCATGGAGCCATGGGAAATTGGCCAGCCCGTCAAGCTGTCAGCGAACAGCGAATACTGGAGAACAGGGTCCGACGGGACATCGTTGCCGTACCTTGATGAACTGATTTTTCGCGAAGTAGCGGACGAACAAGAACGAATTCAGTCAGTCCAGCGTGGCGACGCAGATTTTGCGCATTCTCGCTCAACGTTGGCTATATCTCGGGCTCGAGACCTTGAATTAACTGTCATATCTCGAAATGAAGACAATGTCGGTGTGGTGTTGTTTAACACGGTGCAGTCACCGGTCGATGACGTTCGCGTCAGACGGGCCCTTCAAATGTCGACAAACCAAGATGTATTGATCAAAGCCTCGCTCGGCGCAGGTGCTGGCGAGCCGGCTACCCAATGGTTTGCTCCACAAAGCCGCTGGTGGTCGAGTCTGGTAGCTGAGACATGGCCAGGTTCTGACGCGAGCGCTGCAAAACAGCTATTAGCTGACTACGTCAACGACGAAGACCGCTCAGATAGACGTGCGCCAGGTTCACAGATTTCGATCGATCTTCAGTGCACCGACGACATCCACATGTCGTCCATGATTCGAGAACTAGCGCGCCAGTGGGAAGCGACGGGATTTGTTGAAGTTGAAACTGAAACTGTCACCCGGAGCGGTTTGATCCAAAGAGTCCTAGGGTCGGTGACGGATCGACCGGGATTCAGCGGTGATTTCATGGCGACCTGTTGGCGAGTAGGTGGTGAGTCTGACCCGGCGATGATGTTTGGTCCACTGTTCGGACCCATCCGCACCTCGCCGCTGAATGTCAGCAATCTTCACAGTGAGCCCTTAACTGCTTTTGTGGAACTGCTGCATTCAAGTTCAGTTGAGACTGTACGCCAGGCAGCGGTTGAGCAGATCATGTTGGTGCTGACAGAACAAATGCCCATGATCTATCTGTCCCACGCGCAGTCGGCAGTTATAGGGCATCCGGGAACCGGGGGACTGGGCTACTGGCAATTACCGAATGGTAATGAGGTTTATGGTCAAGTAGCAGGGGTGGGCCGCTGGTCAGACGTCTGGCTATCCGGTGAGTAACGCCGGTACGCCACTGGATCTATTGGGTTGGAACAGACAAGGAATAGCGCACCCTGACCTACGAGAAGATCAGGGAATCAGCAGGGTGGTCGTAGAGCACAGAGGTGCCTACGAATTGCTGGGCCCTTCCGGCTCACATGAAGCGATTCTAGACACCTCTTTGCGAGAGCAAGCTCACGACCCAACTGACTATCCGGCAGTTGGAGATTGGGTGAGCCATACGTTGAACCCGATTGATAATCGACGGGTTGGCATCACCGAAGTCTTACCTAGGCGCTCACGTGTGCTTCGACGAGCATCAGGCTCTGCTCCTGTACCTCAAGTAGTTGGAGCCAACATCGATGTGCTTGCCGTGGTCGTCTCCACCGACCAAGACCTAGACGAAAACCTGATTGAGCGATACCTAGTGACTGCTGAAGGAGGGGGCGTATCGCCCGTTGTCATTGTCAACAAGAGTGATCTAGGGGGTGCTGAAGAGATCCGAGAACAGCTCGTCAAACGAGGTGTTCGATGCCCCATTTTGCTGACGAACGCGCATAAAGGAGAAGAGTTGAATGAGGTAGCCAAGTTGTTAGACGGTGGCGCCACCCTCGCGGTGACCGGAGCATCTGGCGTCGGAAAATCGACGCTGGTGAATCAACTCGTAGGTGACCCGATGCTCGTCACGGGGTCAGTCGATAGAGAAGGTTCAGGACGTCACACAACAGTCCGCCGAGAGTTACTCGTGGCTGAACATGGCGTGGTGATAGACACACCGGGTTTGAGAGAGGTCCAGATCTGGGACGATGCTGGGCTGGACGAAGTCTTCAACGAAATCGCGGAAGCTGCGCTGAACTGCAAGTTCGCCGACTGCAGCCATAGAGACGAACCTGACTGTGCGGTAACGACAGCATGCAACAACAAAGAAATAGACGCAGATCGTCTGCGTTCATACCTCGCGTTATGTCACGAGGTGTATGAACTGAGTGACGAGATCGAGGACTACCAAAGATCTCAACGCCGACGTCGAGACTCTCGTTCGAGTTAGCGGCCTCTGAATTGCGGAGTTCGCTTTGCCATGAACGCCTCAACACCCTCTCGGTAGTCGGCGCTGTCGAAGCAAGCATCTACTAATTGGTTAATCTCATCAAAATTTCTGATCGACTCCGGCTTGGTCCACTCATCAGTGGCGGCCTTTGCTGCCTGGATAGTCAGTGGAGCGTTTTCGCAAACAATGTTTAACCACTCGGTGGTCGCCGTTTCGAGCTCTAATTTAGGGACCACTCGATTCACCAGCCCCATAGACAGTGCTTCCTGGGGGCCGAACCGATCTGCGAGAAACATGATTCTCTTGGTTGATGAAGGTCCGATCAGTTGAACGAGTCGGCCTAGTCCAGCAGAGCGATAACCAAGTCCTAGACGGGCAGCCGGAATGGCGAATTTGGCATCATCGGAAACAATCCGCAAATCGGCAGTAAGAGCTACAGCGAGTCCGCCACCGATGCAGTAGCCGTGGATCATGGCGATTAATGGCTTGGGCATTGTGGTTAAGGCCGTGTACGCCTGATCTGATACGTCGTCGTACTCTTGATTTGCGGAACTGTCAGTTCGTTTGTCGTTGAATTCGCTGATGTCCGCGCCGGCTGCAAAAGCTTTGTCGCCTTCGCCGCGTAGTAAGACCGCTCTGATTTGTTCGTCAGCGGCGAGCTCATTTGCGGAATCGAGTAACCCCTGCCACATGTCGGTGCTAATGGCGTTATGGCGTTCTGGGTGGTCCAGAATGATGAAGCCAATATGACCGTCCCGTTGAACATGCACGTCTCCGCTCACGGATAGAACGGTACACGGCATTCGGAACTGCCGATAGGTGGCTAGTCTCGGCTCGATGGTCAGACAAGAATGGCGACTCCTTTTCCTTCTGCTTGCGGTTGGCGCCTCTTCGAGTTGCGCCGGAACTCCAACTAGCGCTCGACTGTCACCGTCATCGACAACAGTTGTAGACGTTGCTTCCGCAGAGGTATCTGTCACCGCTGAAGAAGATCTCTTAGATGGAGATAGTGGTCAAGATGTCGTGCCTACAACTGCACAGGCAATAGACGATTTTGAGAGTTGGCCTCTAACTGGAATTCGAGATGACCAAGTCGGGAATTGGCCAGTGCTGATTGTGAAAATCGATAACCATGACCGAGCTCGACCTCAATCAGGAGTTAACTCCGCAGATGTTGTTTTCGAAGAAATAGTCGAAGGTGGCCTTACTCGCTTTGCCGCTCTCTTCCACTCGCAACAAGCAGAACACGTCGGACCGATACGTTCGGTCAGGACCAGCGATTTTGATCTATTACATAATTTGAACAGGCCGTTGTTCGCTAATTCGGGTGGCAATGAAGCTGTGCTTGAGTTACTGCAAGAGGTCGACTACGTCGATGTAAGTTCCAACGCCGCCATGGATGTTTACGAGCGTATGGAGGAGAGGCCATCACCACACAACCTATTCAGTGACACAAAATCATTGCGAACTGTTGGAACCAGTCGCGGGGATGGCGGATTCCCACCAATAATGTTTGTCCGTCAAGACACAAGCGATGGATTGCCTGCTTCCGCAACGCCTGTTACCGGCGTTGATCTCGACTACGGATCAACTTTTGTGAAGTACCGGTGGAGTCAACAAGAGGGCTGGGTTCGAACCCAAAACGGCACGACTCACGTTGACACTGAGGGCGTAGCTATTACGCCGGAAGTGGTCATCGTTCAGGTGGTTTCCTACACACGTAGTAGGGCTGATGGACGGTCACCTGAAGCTGTGCTCCTAGGCGAAGGGAAATCCTTAGTGTTTGTCGATGGAAGCCTTATAGAAGGTACTTGGAAGCGAA
>SGYJ01000074.1 GCA_004214275.1 Acidimicrobiales bacterium
CATGTACACAACCTTCGGCTTCATGTATCTGCTCGTTTTGGCGTTCATGAGTAGCCGATTAGAGGGCGATAACGGCTGGTCGGCCAGCAATGCGTCTCTGTCGTTCACGTTGATCGGACTTGGAATGGTGTTCGGTGGCCCCATTGTCGCGAAATCGGTTTCCACATTTGGAACTCGAGCGACTCTTGGTTGCGCCTTCGGTCTTTGGAGCGTTCTAGTGGTAACGATCCTGCCCGGCTGGATACTTCCCACACTTGCCTCTTCGGTGGTGATAGGGATGATCTTTGCATCCATTCCCGTCAGCCTCACCATGTACTTCGTTGAAAACGCGTCGGCCGAGGATTACGGGCCCGGTTTCAGCGCGGCAACTCTCGCTTTTGGAGTAGCGCAAATGATCTCTCCTCAAATCGGTGGAGTGCTGGCGGATTGGACTTCAACGTTTCTCTGGGTGCTGCTGTTATCAGCTGCGTGCGCCTTACTAGGCATCTTCGGAGCGCTTCGTTTACCAAAACCTGGGACACGAATCTCGGAACCGGCGCCACCACAGTCAGATCCGCGCTCACTCGTTCCCCCTTCGGTTTTCTCAGTGCGACCGCACTGAGCACAACTGAGAGATATGCGCGTAGATTCGTTGCATGAATGATGATCTTTCAGAATCAGGTTTCGACCTTGCTCAAGTCGACCGCTTATTGACGACAACCCGGGCTGTTCGAAAACGTTTGGACTTCTCTCGAGAAGTCACTGACGAACTGCTTTTTGAGTGCATTGATTTAGCAGAACAAGCGCCCACCGGCGGCAACGACGCGAGTCGTCGTTGGCTGATCATCCGAGACCAAAGTCTCAAAGATCAACTAGGAGTGTTGTACGCCGAAGTCGGGACGCTCTTTCTCAAAGCGCGAGGACGATTGGATGGCACAGGTCACCCCAAAGAACACATCGTAAGTTCAAGTGCCTATCTCGTCGAAAATTTCTCCAAAGCCCCTGCACTAGTGATATGTGCCATCTGGGGCATCCACGACAACAGCGGCCGTCCAGGATTGTTTGACAGCGCTATCCCCTCCGCATGGAGTTTCAACTTGGCCCTTCGATCCAGAGGATTGGGAACCGCGTACGCGACAATGCTGAACGAGAAACCTTCTGAAGTTGCCGAACTTCTAGGAATCCCTGACGGGGTGACAACCCTCGTTTGTTTTCCCGTCGCCCACACCATCGGTCACGATTTCTCTCCCGCTGTCCGAAGACCAGCGTCAAACATCGCCTACTTCGACCAATGGGGTTTCACTCGCGAACAGCCAAGCATTGATGGTTCATCACGAATCGCTGATGGCCCTGGGGTAGTCGCAGAGATAGACACCGATGCTCGCCCCAAAGCCGTATGGGAAGTTGTTTCCGACATCAATATGCCAGCGCTCTTTTCTGAGGAATTCGTCGGCGCAGACTGGATTACCGAAGGTGAAGTAGGAGTCGGTTCAAAGTTCAAGGGCAAAAATTCGATACGAGGAGTACGAGAGTGGGAGACCGAATGCATCGTCACACGGTGGATCGAGAAACAGGAATTCGAGTGGCGCATAACTGATCAGGACAACCCCGGAGCAATCTGGCGTTTCGAACTTGCCGAACAAGGCCCAGGGACCCGTTTGCGATTCTCAATGGTCATCGGAAAGGAAAACAACGGAACAGCGCCCCGGGCTCAAGAGGACCCCTCCAAGGAGGACGAAGTGTTGTTCCAACGAAGACTCATCCACAAGGCCAATATGCAACGCGTTGTTGAAGGAGTGAAGTCGTTAGTTGACGACGAAATCAACGCCGATCAATAACCACATGCTCTTTCGTCAGAAACATTGACGAACGTGCGAAATCTATGAAGTTGGCTTCATCCTCATACGCACGTTTTGAGGCAGCCTTATTTTCTGGAGTCGGGTTCCCCATCGCGGTTCGGTCCATCCAGACTTCAGCATGGCCGAGGTACGGCTCAATAGTTGATCCTCGAGAACCATTGATCCCGGCAGTCAATTCGGGTTCATCGCGGTGAACCTGTTGGTAACGCAATATTCCCGATCCATGGGCTTGACGTCGAATAACTGGTCCGTGATGTGTTCGCCAATACCACTGAGCTTCTTCGACACTCAGAGATTCGACTTGCCGCAACGGGAAGTACAACTTCACCAAACTCGAACGTTCAGTTGCCACAATATTTTCTGGGGTCGGGTTTACCTGCGGGTATTCGTAGTTAAACCAAGCAACAGAGTGCTCTAAATCCATGAACTGCTCTTCGTCAGATCTGAGAATCTGATCGATTTGACGACCTTCTTTTGATCGCGTCGCTTCCACCATGGCTTCTTTCGAATCCCACCAAACTTCTGCGACACCGTCATAGGGCTCTTCCATCTCGCCGCGTCGACCAGTGAGGCGACCATGGTCGTCATCGGTGGTGTGGACCTGCACGTAACGAAGCATGCCCAAAGTTTGTGAGTGACTAGCGACGAGAGGACCGTGCTCTTCAAGCCAATATCTCTGCATGGCTTCTCTAGTCATGCCTTGTTTACGGCGAATCAAAAACGTCAACCTAAGCATTCTTCCTCCTTCGGCATCTTGATCTTAGTGCTCCTCGAAAATAAAGAATCCGGACGCCGCTAAGTACGCCAAAGCTCCATGTCAAGGTCGTCGGGCACCACTATGAAGACCTGTTCTCGGGGTGTCTCCACTCCCCTGCTGATGTGACCTTGGCCCGTTGTGTCATCAGCTAACAAGACATCACCCACTCCGAATCGACGTTTAGTTCCATCGCCGACCTCAATCTCGACCGCACCCTTCAAGTGGATAACAAACTGTCTCTGAGGCGCACAATGGAAGTCATACACATCCTCGTCGCCGTCAGTTCGAGTCGATCGGAAAAAAGAGGAGACACTCGGAACCGAAGCGCTGATCTCCCCTAAGGGTGGGCCAAGGTCAGCACTTGGAATTTCAAGATCTTCGAAATGTGACCTACCGTCTTCCCCGGTAAATATTCTGGTGACCTGCATAACTAAACCCCGCTCTTAGTTTTACTTCCTGCAGTAGATCCAGCGACGATACAACTTGATTGCGCTGGTAGCCCAAGCTCTGAGCATCGAAAGTTCCTCAACTTCTGACATCGAGGAACTGTTCTCGTTCTTGGAACTTTCAAGGTGCCGGGCTTAACACTTGAATGGTCGACACTTTTGCCCGATAAGTTGAAGCAGAGCGCCGGTGGCGGAACTGGCAGACGCGCCGGCTTTAGGTGCCGGTGTCTTCGGGCGTGTGGGTTCGAGTCCCACCCGGCGCACAAACTTTGGATCTTAGATTTTGTATTGCTCACCCATTCCAAACATCGTCAAACCATGCACTGACCGGTGCCTCAAGTAATGAAAACCCCTTGTCATTCACAGCTCCACAAGTGACGCACTCAATGCCAGCATCTAGGCCCTCTCGCCAAGAGACCACTGTGTGGGTTTCATGCTCTAAATACAGATCGGCGACCGTAGGTGCAGCCGAGGAGTTTCGGTCAACGTCATACAGCTGAATCCAATCATCACAACTTCTACATCGCAGACCGATTCGATTTTCATCCCAAGTCTCATATCCCCATTCGATGGCTAAATCGTGGCCATGATGCATCGCCCATTCATCGCCAGCTTCGAGCAGCGGTCCACCCTCTTCTAAGTGCCTCAGATACCTCATTCTCCAATCGCGACTATGTATCAGTTTCGCTTGGACCGTCGGATCCAACTGTGCTCTCTGATTCTGGTTCGCTTTGGAAAGAATTTCTTCGGTCAGGCGGATGGATTCTCGCAACATGTTCAAACGCTGCTCGTCGCTCTCCATCTTTCCTACCTCCCCTGACAGATCTAGCATCATCTCACGCGCCGCTCATTAAACGGGCAGAATGGCGGACATGCTTTCGCCATACCGGATTCTTGATCTCACAGATGAACGTTCCAATTTGACAGGACTGCTGTTAGCTCAGTTAGGGGCAGAGGTTGTAGCTATTGAGCCCGAAGGAGGGACCCACTCGCGACAGGTCGGGCCGTTCGCCCATGACGAGGAGGACATTGAGAAGTCGTTAACGCATTGGGCGTGGAACCGAGGTAAGAAATCCGTCATCGGAGGAGTCGAGGAGATTGAACGCCTAGCGGCAACAGCAGATGTTGTCCTTGATTGTGGGGCCTTCCAAGAACTTGACCTCGAGAAGTTAAGAGCCGATAATCCGTCACTGTTGACGGTCAGCGTCTCACCCTTTGGCGCGACCGGTCCTAAAAGCAAGTGGTTAGCAACAGACCTGACACTCCTGGCGGCAGGTGGACAACTCGGACTTACAGGAGACCCTGACCGCGCTCCTATACAGGTTGGCGCCGTACCGCAAGGATGGCTACACGGTGCCCTAGAGGCGGCCGAGGCTACAACCATTGCCCTATTTGAAAGGAGTGCCTCGGGCTGGGGTCAACATATCGACGTGTCGGCGCAACAAGCAGTAACTCAATGCACACAGACCATGTTGATGACGAGCGCTGTCGGCGCGCCCCCCATGGCGCGTGCTGGTGGTGGAATAAAGGCCGGCGAGTACGTCATTAGGACCGTCTACCCCGCGATAGACGGTTTCGTGTCAATTACGTTCATGTTCGGAGAAATGCTGGGTCCCTACAGTCAGCGCCTCATGAATTGGGTGCATGAAGAAGGCTTCTGCGATGAAGCAACACGCGATCTGAACTGGGTCGATTTCTTCATGATGATCTTTTCAGGACAGGCCGACCCCGAGGATCTGTATCGAGCTCAAGACGCCATCGCAGCATTCACGGCAACTAAAACCAAGGCTGAGTTAATGGTCGGCAACAGCGAAAAACGACTTCTCATCGCTCCAGTTGCAACCACAAAAGACATTGTCGAATCTGAGCACCTGGCGGCCCGAGAATTTTTTGAAGAGGTTCCTCAGCTGGGACACAAGTTTCCGGGCCGTTTCGCTAAGGGAAGCGTCGAACTCAAGGACCTCGGGCCGCCTCCCAAGCTGGGTGAACATACACAAGAGGTACTTGAACAACGCGGTCGTAAGCCTGCGAGCCCTCCGCCTGTAGATCCAGCCCCGACAAGTAGGCCGTTAGAAGGAATAAACGTTCTGGACTTTACTTGGGCAATAGCTGCACCTATGGCGACACGAAACCTCGCCGACCACGGAGCAACAGTCGTCAGGATCGAATCTGAAGGACGAATCGATGTGATTCGCAACGCTGGCCCATTTGTCAATGATGAAACCCACCCAGACAACACGGCGCAGTATCACTCGGCTAACGCCGGAAAGCACTTGATCAGCCTTGACTTATCTGTCGAAGAAGCTCACACAGTGGTCTGGGACTTAATCGACTGGGCTGACGTCGTAATCGAAGCCTTCACTCCCAAAGCCATGGCAAATTGGGGGCTGGACTACGCATCTATAAAGCAGCGCAAACCCGAAATCGTGATGTTGTCAAGTTGTCTGATGGGACAAACCGGTCCTATGAACATGTACCCGGGTTTCGGCAATCTCGCAGGAGCGTTAAGTGGATTCTACGAAATTACTGGATGGCCGGACCGGCCCCCTACTGGGCCATTTCTTGCCTACACCGACTACACGGCTCCACGCTTCACAGTCACAGCTCTCGTCGCAGCGCTCGACCATCGACGACGAACAGGTGAAGGATCTTATATAGACCTCAGCCAACATGAATCTGCACTGCACCTTCTCGGTCCAGCTCTTTTAGACCAAGAAGTCAATGGACGCACTGCTCAACGTTCAGCGAACTCCAGTGAGCGGTACAACGTTCATGGTGTGTACCCAGTTCAAGGTGACGACAACTGGATCGCCCTCGTGTGTCAAGACTCAGAAGCCGAAAAGACACTTTCTGAACTGATCGGAAATGAAGATCTGGATGACACCATCATCGGAAACTGGACCGCTTCCCAAGACCGTTTTGAACTGCAAGAACTGCTACAAACTCGTGGTGTAGCTGCTCATGTCGTGTCTGATTCGGCTGACGCGATCATTGATCCCCAGTTGGCCCATCGGAATCATTTCCGCCGTGTACCTCAGGCATACGCGGGTGAGACCGTCGTGGAAGGTTCGCATTATCAGCTGAGCCGAACCCCGTCCACAGCTCTGTGGGGTGGGCCCCCGATTGGCGAACACACATTTGAAGTACTAAGCGACATGTTGGGTTACGACGGGGACAGAATCGCTGACCTAGCAGCAGTCGAGGCACTGTATTGACGCCCGTGGTTTTTGGTCCGGGCCAGTCTTGAGATTCGACATTGCCGCGAACCGGATAATTCAGTGCAACAATCAACTAAGGGCGATAAGGGAGGATGCTCATGAACGAGCAGGAACGAATTGAGATAGCAACATCATTCATAGAAGAACTCGAGACCAAAGCACAGCACCACACACTGGCGGACAGAGTCGATGACCCCTCTCTGGAAAACGCGTACCTCGTGCAAGAGGCCTTCATCGACATCATGGTTGGGCGCGGCGAACAGATAATTGCCTGGAAAGTAGCGCTCACAAGCAAAGCAATGCAGGAGTTCTGTGGCGTGGACCACCCTTTGTCCGGGGCCGTTTTCGATAGTCGAGTTCAACCTTCGCCTGGACAAGTGGTTCTTGGCGAACACCGACACCTCGGTCTCGAATGTGAAATCGCTGTTCAGCTTGGCTCTGACTTAAGTGCAGGAGACACACCTCACACGAGAGAAAGCGTTGGGGCAGCGGTCGACAAGTGTTACCCAGCCTTTGAATTGATCGAAGATCGAGATGCTGACTACGACCAACTCAACCCGTTCGATTCAGTATCTGAAAATGCTTGGAACGCCGGAGTCGTTTTGGGCTCTCCCTTCGTTACATGGCAAGACCTTGACCTCGTAAACACCCCAACGGTCCTGGAGGTCAACGGCGAAGTGCTTGGGTCTGGTCAAACCGGTGACGCATTAGGTCATCCCTTTGAAGCGGTCGCCTGGCTCGCCAACCATCTCAACGAGCGAGGCCAGTCCATTCAGGCAGGTGAATTTGTTATGACCGGCAGTACCGTCATCACTTACTTTCCACAAGCCGCTGACCAAGTGAAATTCTCGGTAGGTGACTACGGATCTGTCGAACTTGCTTGCTCCTAGTCGCTGTCATACCAGGTTCCCACTCTCAGACCTCACCAGTTGGCTAGCCTGTTGTTAACAAGGGACTCGGGGAACAAGATGAGTGACGTAACAATCGTTCCAATCGCCAACAAAGCTTTCGGTGCTACCGCTACCGGCGTAGATCTCAAAAATTTGAGCGACGATGAGTTCAGTGACTTGCACGCAGCCTTCCTCGAACACGGCTTCTTACTATTCCCAGATCAACACCTCGACGAGGAAAGCAGCATCGCTTTCGGGAAACGTTTCGGAGACCTGGAGTTTGGTGGGGCTCCTATGGCAAACCAGAAAAAACACGAGGACGGCAGTTTCGGCAAGATTTATGACCTTCAGTCTCAATTAATGCGAACCAATGTCGGCAACGAAACCTGGCACACTGACTCGACTTACAAACCAATAGCGAGCAGGGTGGCAATGCTGTCTGCCGTAATTGTCCCAGATGAAGGTGGACAAACCGAGTTAGCCGACCTGCGATCCGGATACGAAGCTCTTGACGACGCCACCAAGGAAATAGTCGCTGGGTTAAGCGCATTCCATTCGACAAACTTTTCCCAAGCAAACGACCTCGGGGACTTCCCCGACACAAATGGAGATGGCCTGTACGGCGAGGTGTACCACGGAGAGGCTTACTTGCGACCTATGGTCAAGATTCATCCTGAGACAGGCAAACCCAACTTGTTCGTGGGACGACATGCCTTCGGGATCCCCGGACTTCGCCGTGAGGAAAGTCGCAAATTGATCCGATCTCTCATCGAACATGTCGTCGGGGACGATTCACGGGTCTACAGCCACAACTGGGTTGTCGGAGACACATTGCTGTGGGACAACAGACGAGCTCTTCATCGGGCACGTCCTTATGACTACAGCAAACCTAGATATCTGATCGGCACGCGCGTCGCCGGTGATCCCGCATCGGAATTGGCTTACTACCCAGAGGACCCCGAAGCCGAAGCAGGCAGGAAAGCTCTGGTTGAGGAACTCGAGTTTTTGCGTGAGGAGACTAAGGACCAAATGTATGGAGCAACCACTGCGTCCTTCTGAGCTCATCTAAGCGTTCCAACCTAGACAGCTATCGTCGACCTACCTCACCGACATGACCTGGTAGAGGAACGCAAAAGTTCCCCCCCACGGCGAACGTATTTGAGCGACGTAATCAATACCGAAACGACCATCAAGGTCTATCGGGATGGCATTACCAATCTGATGGCCGGCGGGCGTCAAAGCTACGAAGCCGGGAATTTGGTGTTGACGAACCCACGCTAGTTGGCTCGAGACTTCACGCGAAAAACTGCCGTTCCCATCGTTCAAATAAATTTCTATGCCAGGGCACGCGTCTTTTGCGCCGTTCGCGCCGCCGTGGGTTCGGTCCGTAATGTCGACGTCGCCGTCGGCATCAATGTCGAGAAGGACTACTTGGCCTTCTCCCCAGACTGTGCACTGCACCTCAACTTCCGGATCTTCGTAATTCAACGCCCGTGGTTGTTCACCCATTGCGTCTTGGCTGATATCGGTGAAATTCCCTAGGCCGTCGTTGCGGAGGATTTGCATGAATCTTCCGACGTAATAAGGGTTTGATCTCGT
>SGYJ01000075.1 GCA_004214275.1 Acidimicrobiales bacterium
AGTGGTCCGTTACCTTCACCGGTGATCGTTGTTTGTTCACCCGAGACACTCAATGTTGCGGTCACCGTAGACAATTCCGACGACTCGGAATCAAAGTTGGATTTGTGACCAAGGTAGGCGAATGGCTGAGTGAGGTGAAGATAAGTTTCGTCGAAAGTTTTCTTGATGGTCTCAGGGACAATCTCGCCCCCTTCATCTGTGATCGACTGAATTACTTGACTGAATTCGATTTGAAGTCGCCGAGGCAGATCTAGCCCGAAGTTGTTCTTCATCACATAGGCCACACCGCCCTTACCTGATTGGCTGTTGACGCGAATGACATCTTGATAGGTGCGTCCAACGTGAGCGGGATCGATAGGCAGATAAGGAACTTCCCAGACCTCATAATCATCTGAGAGTGCTTCAAAGCCCTTCTTAATTGCATCTTGATGACTGCCAGAAAAAGCTGTGTACACCAAATCCCCACCGTAAGGGTGGCGGGGGTGAACTGGTAACTGATTGCAGTATTCAGTGATGCGTCGGATGTTGTCTATGTGGCTGATATCTAGTTCAGGGTCCACTCCTTGGCTGAACAGATTCATGGCCAAGGTGACAATGTCGACGTTGCCTGTTCGTTCACCGTTTCCGAACAAAGTTCCTTCAACGCGGTCAGCCCCAGCCATAACTCCGAATTCAGCTGCGGCGACCCCGCAGCCTCGGTCGTTGTGAGGGTGAAGGGAAAGAACGATTGCCTCTCGATTGGTCACCGTGCGGTGGAAGAACTCAATCAGGTCACCGTAAAGATTCGGTGTCGACATCTCTACAGTCGCCGGCAGATTCAAAATAATTGGATCCTCAGCAGTGGCACCCCACTCTGCTGAGACTTGTTCACATATATCAACAGCAAAATCTATTTCGGTTCCCGTGAAAGATTCTGGTGAATATTCGAAACGAATATTTGAACCACTCGCTTGTTCGCGCAGCTCTCTGCATTGGCGGGTCCCAGTGAGTGCGATATCAACAATTCCATCTAGATCCAGGCCGTAGACAACTCGTCGTTGAAGCGTGGAAGTCGGGTTGTACAGGTGAACGATTGCATTTTCTGCACCTTCGATGGCTTCATATGTTCGTTCGATGAGTTCGGGGCGGCTTTGAGTCAATACCTGGACCCATACGTCGTCGGGAACCAAGTCTTCTTCGATCAACATCCTGCAGAAATCGAAATCCGGCGCAGAAGCAGAAGGAAACCCAACTTCGATTTCTTTGAAGCCCATTTCCACTAAGGCTTCGAACATCTGCTTCTTTCGGGGGACGTCCATGGGATCTATGAGCGCTTGGTTGCCATCCCTGAGATCTACTGAGCACCACAAAGGGGCTTGGTTTGTCACCTTGTCGGGCCATGTGCGATCGGATAGCTCCGGCGCGTATGGGTAGTGGATGTACTTGCCGAAAGGCATTGAACTGGGCTTTTGTTTACTGATGCCCTTCACGTCTGCCATGGGTTCTTCCTCCGTTTGTGCATTGTCTCGCCTCGATCTGTTCATCTCGCCGTCCGCTGCCCCGAAAAGCAGAAGAACCCCCCGGCCTTGCGGCACAGGAGGTTATGGCGAGGGCCTCTATGTATAGCCCTCGCCTACGTGAGAAGAAGTAGTCCGCGTAGCGATCCGTTCACGGAAACAACGATAGCACCGGAATTGTTTATTGATACAAACGGGTGCTCGAAGACACACGATCTGAAATGAACTCTAAGCGGCCCTAACTTCCGCTGTGAGCCTAGATAAGAGCGTTTCTTTCGGTCCAGATGTTGAGACCACTGCGGCATGCACCCCCAAAGAGCGCATCGCCTGCCGAAGAATCGTGACACCCAAAGGCATGTACTCACATCTCTTAGAACTCATCCCCGGGAGGGCTAACCGCGCCGGGATGGACAGCTCTGAGAAGGTCTTTATTAGATGACCTAAATCGGAACAATCAACACCTAACCCGTTGAGGTTTTCGGGTACTTCGGATCGGCGAATGGTGTGGATCAGTTTGGTCATTGCGAGTGGCATTCCGCCGACGATCACGAAAGAAGAATCCCCCGATTCCTTGACGGCTGTTGCCGCTGGTTTCAGGCTCTCGGCGATGTGGTGTTCAAGTCGAATTCTTGTAGAAGTGTCTATATAGCCGTCCGTGGACGCCCGTGGCGCGAGCACGCCTGTTCCTAGGGGGTAACTGAAATTGTGGGCCGGGGTTTTCCTACCGAGGCTGCCACTACTGATACCCAGACTTCCGCCGCTGAGCGCGATGGTGGTCAAGTGGTCGGTGTTCGGAAAGTGGTTCGCGACAGCCTGCCAAGTGAGCGTGTTTTCTTCCTCGGGCAGCAAGATTTTGATTTGGCAGCCGGCTTCTCTTTCTATGTGCGATGCGACGGCGAGGCCGTTCGCTGCTAGGCGGAACGACTCCGTTGCGACGGCGATGACTCTTTGACAATTGTGGGCTTTGGCGTTGGTCATGAACTCAGCGGTCACCCTCGTTGCGGCCGCGATGTCGCGTTCAGTGAACGACCCGTTTGAACTCACAGAAGCACCAAGGTGAAGGTGATGGCTTCTTCGGTCTATCTCCTGGCCCGTGTTGACAGTCAGCCGAAAACTGGTGCTTCCCATCTCTATCAAAGCGGCTCTCACGAGCATGAGGCTAGGAAGATTGATAGGCCCAGTGGTGGACCCGAGGTTTAGTTATCTCTAAGGCAGCTTTAGGTCAGTTCGAAAGAGAAGTCGGGAAGTACCTGGACGGAACGTCCGACGTGTTCTTCGACCATCATTGATTCCATGAGCGCCAAGTCGCTTGTGCCCGCCCACTGTCGTCCATTGGGTGTTCGCACTGAAGCTAAACCGCGTTCAGGGCCGTCTGCGCCGTGCATCACGGTGTACGCCTCAATAGTGCCGCCTCCAACATGTTCGGCGTCCAACTCGACACTCGGATGCGCATCTATTTCTGTCTGGCAGTCCTCATGTTGGAAACCGTTAGCGGGTGGAGTTGTGCTGTACAACCCAAAGGCATGTTTGGTTATGTAGCCACCATTAGCTGAGCACAGCCCGATGGCTCCTGCTTCTTCTCGTAACACATTGGCCATTGTCGCGATGGAGTGGGTGACGTAGTTGTTGAGAGGACCACCAGCAAAGGTGAGGCCACCTGTTTGGGTTAATTGGCGGTCGATACCTAGTTCCATCTCGGTGGCGGCTATTTGCACAGCTGATGGGAAGCAACTGTATAAATCGACGTGATCGATATCGTCGGGCGTTACACCAGCTAATTCCATCGCTTTCTTTCCGGCCACTCTGATAGCGGGTGAGGAATGAAGGTCAGCTCGGTTCGAAACAAAGTTTGTATCTGCGCCATCTGTTCCTGATTGCGGAAACAGCCAACGATCGTGGGCAACGCCAACCGCTTCAGCAGCTTCAGCGGAGCAAATGATTAAAGCCGCTGCCTGATCAAGATCCCAATTCGAATTCATTGCTTTGGTATAGGGAAAACCGACGAGACGGTTAGAAGGTCCAGGATTTCTAATCTCTTCGGCGGTCATCGGGTTCTGAACCCACGAATAAGGATTCGCGCAAGCTACGCGGTTGAAGGTTTCCCACAGTTCGCTGACACGGTCCCGATGTTCGTCGATACTTTCCCCTCGAGAAGCCCGGAAAGCTGACTCGAAGATCGGATAAAAGTTGATAGGCATAGCGATTCCGCGTTCAAGTTCCACGGGGTGACTCATTGTCACGTCTTTGCCCAATACTTCGTCTGGTTCGACTCCGACTTGATCGGTGTAAGGGATTCGATGACCGGCACGCTTTGCTCGTCGTCGACTCCAGATTCCTTCAGCGCCAACGATAAGAACGATTTCAGCTTCACCGTTCTGAATTCGTAAACAGGCTTTATTGATCAGAGATTGCGGTGTGTTCCCACCATCGGTTGAGATGCCAGTGCGACTGTTGTTTCCGAACTCTTCTCTCAACAGAGCTGCAGGATCGGGATAAGGCCATGCTCCTTTAACAACCCAGGTATCTGTCGCTCGATCCAGCAAAGTTCGGGCGCCTGCGTCATCGGCAGCGGCTTCAAGGGCTACCCGCATCATCGCGAGGGGCTCCAAGGCTTCCACCGGGTTGTCGGGCCGTTGCTTCAGTTGGCCTGTGCCAACTAACACGGGGGTACGGGGGTCAACTGAACTCATTGGTTTACCACCTCAGCGATCGTGCGGAGCAGCGGGACGGGGCCGCTGACTTGAAGAGTGGTGACCACCGTATCGTTCCAGCGCTGTAGGTCGTCCGCGATCTTGTCGATCGGGCCGACGAGAGCGACTTCTTCGACCAGAGACAATGGAATGGACGCGGCTGCTTCGTCCTTGCGGCCACTCAGGTAACACTCTTGGACCTCGTCGGCTACATCCTGGTAGCCCATGCGACAAAAGACGTCGTAGTGGAAGTTGGCTCCCTTAGCGCCCATACCACCCATGTACAGAGCCAACATCGGCCTCACCTTGTCCGCTGCTCGTTCAACGTCAGCATCTGGAACAATCGAAACAGGGCAGACCACCTCAAAATCGTTCTCATCGGGGATTCGGCCATCGGCGCCGATTCGTGATTTCCCTGCCTTCGTGAAGCCATCATTTAACGCATCGGCATAGAACTGGTTGTCTTTCGGAGCGAAGAAGAGAGGAAGCCAACCATCGCAGAGTTCGGCTGACAGGGCGACGTTCTTCGGCCCTTCAGCACCCAAATAAATCGGGATGTGTTGCCGTAAGGGATGCACAGTCGATTTGAGAGGTTTCCCTAATTCGAGACCACCAGGGAAGGGCATTTGGTAATGGTCACCGACGTAGGAAACCGGTTTTTCACGCTCGCAGATCTCCCGAATAATGTGCACATATTCACGAGTTCTGGCCAGTGGCCTCGGGTAGGGCTGGCCATACCAACCTTCGACGACCTGGGGACCGCTCACCCCAAGTCCCAGAATGAAACGACCATTGGTGAGGTGGTCCATGGTGATAGCCGCCATTGCGGTAGCAGCAGGTGTACGCGCCGACATTTGAACAATGCCCGTTCCGAGTTGAATCGTCTCGGTTCGGCTGCCCCACCACGCCAAAGGAGTGAGAGCGTCACTCCCATATGCTTCTGCGGTCCAGAAGCTATGAAAGCCAAGAGCTTCTGCTTCCAAAATTGTTTCTTGGGCATCTGATGGTGGACCTGCTGCCCAATACCCGGCGCCTGTTGCCAGCTTCATGTGTTCACTCCCAGTCTTGGAACGCTTTGTACATACATCTCTTCCAAGATGCTTCTAGCACATATCGCCTCCAATGACGGTGGTAGCGGGCCGAGGTGGTTCTACCCTCAAGCTTGTGTCGTCACCGGAACAAGTAACCGCGGAAGCGGACAGACGAAGAACATTCGCGATAATCAGCCACCCCGACGCGGGCAAAACCACTCTCACAGAAAAATTCTTGCTCTACTCGGGCCAAATTGCCGAAGCAGGATCGGTGAAAGCGCGTTCAGGACGAAAATCGGCGACGTCTGATTGGATGGAACTTGAACAGCAACGAGGCATATCCATCACCTCCACAGCCCTGCAATTCGATTACCGAGACCGAGTATTAAACCTCCTCGACACACCAGGACACCGCGATTTCAGTGAAGACACCTACCGAGTACTCGCAGCTACCGATGCGGCAGTAATGGTTATCGACGGGTCAAAAGGAATTGAGGCTCAAACTTTGAAACTGTTCGAAGTTTGCCGACAACGTGAAGTTCCCATCCTCACCTTTGTCAACAAATGTGACCGGCCAGGTCGACCTCCACTCGAACTCATAGACGAAATCGAAAATATGTTGCAGCTGCTACCGACTCCCATGTCGTGGCCTGTCGGCGTCCCAGGAGATCTCAAAGGGATCGTTGACCGCGACTCAAACACCTTCATCAAGTACGACCGCACCGCCCATGGAGCCACTGAGTCAGAAGAACAAAGGTCGTCAATCGACCAGGTGGACCCATCGACCAACGGTTGGCACGAAGCCAGCGAAGAGTTAGAACTACTCGAAGCACTTGGAACCGAAATCGATCTCAAAGGATTTCTTGCAGGTGAAGTAACTCCAGTGTTTTTCGGATCAGCGCTCACCAATTTCGGGGTACGGCTCCTACTCGATGCCGTTGTCGACTTAGCACCGTCACCGGCTCCCCGATACGACGTACATAACGCCCCCAGACTGGTTGAAGCCCCCTTCTCGGCGTTCGCATTCAAAGTGCAAGCCAACACAGACAGAGCTCACCGCGATCGAATCGCGTACGTTCGAGTCTGTTCGGGTCACTTTGAACGAGGAATGAACGTTACCCAAAGCCGAACTGACCGCCCGTTCGCCACGAAATATGCCCACACAATGTTTGGTTCTGACCGTTCAACAGTGGAAGAGGCTTGGCCGGGGGACGTGGTGGCTCTCGTTAATGCCAGCGATGTGCGCGTCGGAGACACTTTGTATGCCGACGAGGCGGTCGAATTTCCGCAGATTCCTTCGTTCGCACCAGAAATCTTTAGAAGGATTCGAGTCACCGACACGAATCGTTTCAAACAGTTTCGACGCGGTTTAGTGCAACTTGACGAAGAAGGCGTCATCCAAGTCCTCAGAGACGAAGACATGGGTGATGTGGAACCGGTACTAGCAGCGGTAGGCCTCATGCAGTTCGAAGTGGCCACGCACAGGCTCGAAAACGAATTCGGTGCCCCAGTTGAACTAACGAATGCACCATATTCAGTTGCTCGACGTACCGACGTCGAATCGTCCGACGAGTTACGAAGACTCCCTGGAGCGACAGTTCTTTCGCGAAGCGACGGAACGTTGCTTGCGTTGTTTGAGAACGAGTTTTATCTGCAACGGATCAAAAACGAAAAAGAACACCTCACCCTGGAACGAGTGTTGGCCGAACAAGAATGGCTGAGCGACGGCACCAGCTGATGCTGCTGGCTGGTTGTTAGTCGGTGGGCAGCTGATCTGGCATCAGTGGACTCCTGCCGATCCGATAGGACGAGAGAATTCGGTCGTCACACACTCTGCACAGGTACACGACTTGGGTAGCGACAATAGATAATTGGCTGCCCCGAGACTTCTCCACAACAGCCTTAACCGCGCCCTCCATGTCGTCTCCGTCGCAACGGTCACACGTGGGGATTGCGTTGGGATCACGTTCCCATTGCTGGTCGCAACGTTGACATGTCACTTCAATCATCTCGCCGTTTTGTCGACCGAGGAGATCTTCAGTTTCACCGCACGCAGGACATTGCAACTCTTCCACGACATTACGGTAGTCCCACAGCGCTAGGTTCCCGTGTGGAGGCTCTTTGGTCGTGTCGATTGATCATTACGCAACGCTTGGGATAGACCCACTTGCCGAACATGAAACGGTGCGTCAGGCATGGGTCGCGGCTGCTCGAACTCACCACCCGGATGGCCTGGGGGAGGTCACAGAAGCTGAGCGTCGAGCCGCTGAACGTCGCATGCATGACATCAATGAAGCATGGCGGATACTGGGTACAAAGGAGCTGAGGTCCGCGTATGACAAGGAACGTGAGCGAACCAAGGATCAGTCAGCGGCCGTTGAGGAAACCTGGGATGAGGACTGGTTTGATGCCGAAGCCGAGGATCCTCCAGGGTTCGAAGTCGGCAACCCGGTGGTTGCGACGGTGCTGCGTATCTTGCCGTGGTTTGTGGTTGGAGCGATCGGTGTCGGCATCTTCGTGTTTTCGGCATTCGCTACGAATAGTCGACCCGAACGTTGGAAGAATCCTGATATTCGAACGGTTCCCGAAGAATGTGTGTTGATCGGAGACAGCGGGAGAGTCGAAGGCGACGCGGACTGTGCCGACGTGAAGGCGCGACGGGTTGTGGCTGGACCCATCACAAAAGGTTCTCCTGTGAAGTGCCCTGTCGGGACTGACAAGGTGGCCACACGTGTCGAATGGGAGTTCTATTGCTTGGTGCCCTCGCCGCAAAGCGGAGACGGCTAAACAACAACCCCTTGTTCGTACAACCGGGTTACCTCATCGGGTGTAAACCCTGCTTCTAACAGAATTTCAGCCGTGTGTTGACCGTGTTCGGGTGCCGGCCCTTTGACCGACATTTCGGAGCCATCAAGACCAAATGGTGGCGACACCGTCCGAAAAGGAAACTTTGCATCAGGGACGTGCTCGAAAGCCCTCAACGCCTGTGATTGGGGGTCATCTATGACCTCTTCGAGGTTTTGTATGAGACCCCACACCATCCCAGCTGCATCGAGCCGTTCAGCCCAAACACCCGAATCAGCGGAACCA
>SGYJ01000076.1 GCA_004214275.1 Acidimicrobiales bacterium
CGTAAAAACGGCCGACGGCTGGCGAGTCAAACATAGGGAATGCATGATCCATCGCCGCGACAAGCTCGACGCTCCATGTGACCACAACGAGTAGGTCGCCTACACAACCGGAACTAGCGGCCTTATCAGCCCGTAAAGCTGACTATCCGACTACAGGCTTCTTCTAGCTGCGCGTCATCTACGCCATAGGAAATTCGCACCCATCCTCTCGAAGTGGGGCCAAAGGCACCGGCATCAAGTACCGAAACACCTGTTGCCCTGTACAAATCCCACGCGAACTCGTTCGCATCGGCGTTATGGGCTCTGACGTCGGCCATCAAAAACATTCCAGCTTCTGGCACAAGGACAGGCAGATCGCTTGCCCGGCTTAGTTCTTTCACCACAAGATCTCGTCGAGCGCGATAAACGGCTCGCGCTGTTTCGATTTCTTCTGCTCCTTCGCGCAACGCTATGTCCGCTGCTTCCATAACAAACCCCGGCAGGCCGTACAGGTTGATTAATGCCATTTTTCGCAGATGGCTTCCCAACTCAGGAGGGCCTACCGCCCAACCACATCGCCAACCAGTCATCGCATACGACTTAGACACACTGCTTACGGTGACTGTGCGCTCCAACATCCCCGGAAGCCCAGCAATTGAGCGATGAACTCCGTCGAACACAAGGTCGCTATATACCTCATCGACTACAACCCACAAGTCGTTGCTGACAGCTATGCGAGATATAGCCTCCAACTCGTCTCCATTCAGCGCCACGCCCGTGGGGTTCGACGGGTTAGAAAAAACGATCCCACGAGTCGCTGAGGTAACCGCTCGTTCGATCGCATCGATATCTGGCCTGAAGCCTGTCAAAGCAGGCTGTTCTACACGGACTTGTTGAGCTCCCGTGCTGCCGATACAAGCCTCGTAGGTGACGTATGCGGGATCTAATACGATCACTTCGTCCCCATGACCGAAGAGGCATCGACAAGCCGAATAAAAAGCATTTTGAGTACCGGCCAGTACCGTCACCCGCTCGGGCTCTATCTCGACGCCTGCGGAGCGGGAAATCTTGCTCGCTATCGATGCCCGCAACGACTGACGGCCTTCTAGTTCTGTGTAGTGAGTGTCGCCGTTGCGTAACGAGTCGACAGCCATATCGACAACAAAGCCAGGTGTCTCTAAATCCGGATCTCCGATACTCAAAACAATGACATCTTCACCTCGATCCAAGGCGAGCCGCGATTCGGTCAGAATTTCCCAGGCTTCAGCCCCTTCTCCACCCAATAAATCAACAAACGGCGCGAACTTCATCGGCCGAAGGGTAGCCCCCTCGCTAATCTCAACTGAAATATTTGGCTACGATCTACTTCTACATCTCTAGCTGCCGGCAGGATCATGACTGAACCAATTGACCGAGAACCCGTTAATGACTGGCATTCAGATTTAGATCATTTTGATCCTGAATTCGTAGCTGATCCCTACCCCATATATGAGGATCTTCGAGGGCAATGTCCAGTCGCCCACAGTGATCGGTACGGGGGCATGACGTGGCTAACCAAGGCCAGCGATGTTGCCGCCGCGGCCAACGCCACTGAAACATTTAGCAGTCGGCGCACGATCATTAGCGAAATACCAACAGACAGACGCGGACTAGTTCTGCCTCCAATCAACATTGATCCCCCTGAGCACACCGAACATCGGCGCCTTCTGCTCCCATTTTTCACACCGAAAGCAACAGCCGAATGGGAACCTACGATCAGAGAAATCTGTTCGAGGTTGTTAAACGGACTAGACGGACAAACCGAATTCGACGCCGCTGTTGAATACGCTCAAGAAATCCCAGGCGATGTGACCGCACGCATGCTGGGAGTCTCGCTAGAGGACACTCCTCAGTTTCGGGAATGGCTGCACGATTTATTGGAAGTTGGACCGACTAATCCCACGGTGCAACGAGAAACCACTACCGAAATGATGGACTACCTCCTCCAACTGACTCGTGAACGTCGCGCAAACCATCACGATGGTGACGTAGTCCAATACCTCCTAGATCAGAGCATGGATGGTGAAGCGCTCAGTGACGATGCGATAGCTAAAACTTTATTTCTGTTGCTGATAGCAGGGGTCGACACCACTTGGTCTGCGATCAGTTCCTCGTTACTGCATCTTGCAACACATCCTGAAGATCGGCAACGCATCGCACACGACAAGGAACTCGTTCCTACCGCCGTAGAAGAATTTTTGAGAGCGTATTCGCCTGTATTCATCGCTCGAGTAACTGAGGCCGACACGGAGGTTTCTGGTTGCCCTGTCAATGCCGGGGAGTGGACTGTGTTGGCATTTCCTTCAGCAAATCGAGATCCCGAATTTTTTGATCGTCCTGATGAAGTCCTCATCGACAGAGAAGAAAACCGTCATTCGGCGTTCGGTCTTGGGGCGCACCGCTGCCTCGGTTCGAATCTCGCCCGATTGGAAATGCAAATCGCCTTAGAAATGTGGATGGAGCGATTTCCAGACTTCGAATTGGTCGATCCTGAGGCCGTCACCTACAGCGCTGGTCACGTGAGGGGTCCCCGCGCAATCCCTATCAAAATCTTGGGTTGAGCCCACCTCAGCGTCATCATCGCAAATCACACACCTTATTCACTCGTTGGGACAGCAGTACTGGGACGCGATATCCCGTAAAGCCCCACGACCACCACGGTTACGACTCCCATAATCACGATCGTCAAGCGAAGACCAATGATTTCCGCTGCCGCTCCCAACGGTGCTGCCGCGATTCCAAATCCAGCCCACGCGAGTTGCATCAAAGACTGCACCCGTCCATGATACGAATCCTCCGATATCACCATTGAACGACTACTTGTCAAAACCATAAAGCCGTTAGTAGCGAAACCAAGGACCACAATTATCAACAACGCTGCTAGATAGTTCGGTGCTAGTCCAAACGCAATTACCCCAACCCCGAATGCGATGCCGCAGCAGACCAACAACGTTTGTGCATTAGGCCCGTCGGCGCGAGAGGCTACGAACGCTGTGATCAAAACGGCGCCTGCCGCTGACGCTGTAGTCAGGAATCCGACATGGCTTTCTGAAAGGCCCATCTGTCCTTCGACTAAGGCCGGCAAGAAAGCAACGTAATTAAATCCGACCATAATGGCGATAGTCGTCGTCAAGATAAGCCGCCGCAGCTCAGGCTTACCTCGCACATATCGAAGTCCATCCCGAATCTCGTCAAGTGGGTTCTGTTGAGACGGATTTGACGGTTCCAACCGCGGTAAACGAGCCGTTAATAGCGTCGACACAAGCGAAAAGACGGCAGCAACTAGATATGCCCCACCTATACCAATAGTCGCAACCCCGGCAAGAACACCCGCTGCTGCGGGGGCGAACAACCGAGTCAAGCTCATCGACATGGACGTCAAACTGATGGCGTTCCCTAGTTGTTCGCGTCCGACTAATTCAGCGGACGTCGAGACCCTCGCCGGTCCAATGAGTCCGAACATCGCCCCTTGAATCAAACTTGCCACCATCAGCATCCAAAAACGGGCGTTTCCAGAAACAGCTGCCAAACCCATGCCTGCAGCTGCTATGGCGATCACGCCCTGTCCAAAAACTAAGAGTGAGCGCTTCGGCCAACGATCAGCCAACACTCCGCCGACCGGCGTAAAGACCAAAAGCCCCATTCCAAACGCGAGGTATACGACACCTAAACCGCTTTCCCGTTCGGTCAAATCCCATGCCAGTAAGCCCCGAAGAAGGAACTGCATCTGCACTCCGAGAAAGGAATACACGCCACTCCACCAAAACAGTCGGAAGGTGGGCACTCGCAAAGACGAGAAAGTAGCGGGGCCATTTTCCTCTGGTCTCGGGAGAATCACATGTGCAAAGTAGCGCTCTAAGTTGGCCGACGCTGCCTATCAGCATCTACGATTCGATATTGAAATTCGGAGTACCATTCCGAACGGCCCCCATTAGGAGTAGACCTATGAGAGAAGCAGTCATCGTTGATGCGGTAAGAACCCCAGGTGGAAAACGGAATGGCAAACTGCAGGACTGGCACGCAGTCGATCTAGCAGCTCACGTTTTGAAAGCCCTCGAAGAACGAACAGGGATAGATCCATCAATTGTTGACGACGTAATCATGGGATGCGTCATGCAAGTAGGCGAACAATCATTGAACATCGGTCGGAATGCAGTCCTCGCAGCCGGATGGCCGGAATCGGTACCAGCGACAACGGTTGATCGACAATGCGGCTCAAGTCAGCAGGCCTTGCATTTTGCGGCACAAGGCGTAATAGCAGGCGCTTACGACGTGGCCGTCGCAGCAGGTGTCGAGGTAATGACGCGAACCCCAATGGGAGCGAGCGTCGTAAAGGGTATGGGATTCCCCTTCAGCGAAACCATGCAAAACCGTTACGAAGAAACGGGCTTACCTCCTCAAGGCATCGGAGCTGAGATGATCGCCGACGAATATGGCTTCACCCGCGAAGACCTCGACGCTTTCGGTGCTGAAAGTCAGCGGCGCGCAGCCGTCGCGACGGCAGAAGGACGCTTCGACAACGAAATCGTCCCAGTGCCCATCGAAGTAGACGGCAACACCGAGATGATGACCGCAGACGAGGGAATCCGCCATGACACCACCGCTGATTCACTGTCAAAGTTGAATCCCGCATTTCGCGAAGATGGAAAGGTGACGGCCGGTAACTCCAGCCAAATCACCGACGGAGCATCTGCTGTTCTGGTTATGAGTGCTGAGAAAGCCGCTGAACTCGGCCTTCGCCCGCGAGCGAAATTCCATAGCTTCGCTCTGGCCGGTGCCGACCCGGTAACGATGTTGAAGGGACCAATTCCCGCAACGGAAAAAGTCATGTCTCGTTCAGGTCTAACACTGGACGACATTGATCTCTTCGAAGTCAACGAAGCCTTCGCCTCAGTTGTTCTGGCCTGGCAAAAGGAACACGGCACGGATCTAAATAGAACCAATGTCAATGGTGGTGCTATCGCTCTGGGGCATCCTCTCGGATGTTCTGGCACCAAATTGATGGCAACTCTGCTCAACGAATTGGAGCGGACAGGAGGCAAGTACGGCCTCCAAACCATGTGTGAAGGCGGGGGCATGGCAAACGCGACGATCATCGAAAGACTGGGCGCCTAATGCCGCGAATGAACCTTCAGGCAAGCTCCTCCATCGTCACAGGCGGGGCATCGGGCATCGGCGAAGCAGCCGCCCGCCAGCTAGCAGAAGCCGGCTCTCGTGTGGTCATTGCCGATCTCCAAGAAGATAAGGGTCAAGCAGTTGCATCGGAATTAGGCGGCTTGTTCGTAAAGTGCGACGTTTCAAACGTCGAGGATGCTCAAGCAGCCGTTACTGCGGCTTCTGAAATGGGTCCTCTACGCGCGCTCGTCAACTCCGCCGGACTAGGGAGAGCAGCTAGAACCATCGACCGAAATAACGTTCCAGCTGATCTTGGTCAATTCGAATTCGTAATAAAGATCAATCTCCTCGGTACATACAACATGTTGGCCCAATCAGCCTCAGCCATGGCACAAACCGAACCTGTAGATGAGGACGGTTCAAGAGGCGCCATAGTAAACATGGCCTCGGCTGCCGCTTTCGACGGACAAATCGGTCAGGCGGCTTATTCGGCTTCCAAAGGCGGTGTGGTGGGCATGACCCTGCCAATAGCTCGCGACCTATCCGCAACCGGCATTCGAGTCAACACAATTGCCCCGGGTTTGATCGACACTCCTATCTACGGCGAAGGCGAGCAATCCGACCAATTCAAAGCACACCTAGGTCAAAGCGTGCTTTTCCCCAAACGCCTCGGTTACGGAGAGGAACTGGCATTCATGGTCATGGAGTGCATCACTAATCCATACATGAACGGGGAAACCATCCGTTGCGACGGCGGCATCAGAATGCCGCCCCGTTGAAAAGAGCTAGCTAATCAACTGACCGAATAAATTTCGATACTTCTGCATTGAAGTCTGTCGGTTTTTCCTGGTTGGCAAGATGCCCCGCGGCTTCTACATGCACGAGCGTCGAGTTCGGAATGCCTTCTGCTAGCTGGGCCGACAACTTGGGTGGTGTAACGCGATCTTCCTCTCCGCATATGACAAGAGTTGGCGCGTCGATCGATGACAAAAGATCCCGATGGTCGGCTTCTGCCATCGAATTACACGCCCACTGGTAAGAGGGCATTCGAATAGAGTCAGCGAATAAGCGCTGTACGTTCTCCACGACTTCAGAAGGTGTTGTTTCTGCGACCAAAAGCGGCGCACGTTGCTCAGCAAATCCAGCAGCACCTAATTCAGTCAGAGAGGCTGCCCTAGTGCGCATAGCTTCAGCTTGTTTTGAACTGGTGCCGGACCCTACGCTCGAATCAGCCAATATGAGCGCCCTAACTAAATCCGGGTTGCGAAGAGCTAGGCGGGTTGCGGTAACACCACCCCATGAGACCCCAAGCACGATTGAGCGCTCATATCCCAAAGACCGAATCAAATCTGCCGCCGCATCAGCCCATCCGTCTATACCTGGTTCATCTACTGGATCGGGTGAGTACCTATATCCAGGGGCATCCCAGGCCACTAGCCGATGCTCCAGCTGATCTGCCATCTCTCGCTGAGGCAGAAAGGCGTCGGCACATGAACCAATTCCATGCATGCAAAAAATGAGCTCGTTACTTTCATGCCCGTGTGACCAGAAAAACGGTACGTCTTGCATCGTTAACACCCTAATAACGCTTCTGAGAAGAGGAGCTTCAAATAGTGGCCTGAGCGACTGGGACTCCGGGAACATCGACTCGTGTTCGATAGATACAGCCTCCCAACTGACTCTGACCTCCAGTAACTACATAGAGATCCCTATGATCCGACCCACCGAAGCACAGGCTGGTGACCATCGGATCGGGGATGGCAACATAAATGTCTGCGCTCCCGTCAGGTGTGTAGCGTTGAACCTTCCCCCCGCTGGGCTGCGCTACCCACACGCCTCCTTCGACGTCTACTGCAAGACCATCAGTCGCGTTATCGCGGTCCTCAACAAAAACCCTTTTGCCAGTCACTGAGTCACCATCTACGTCTGAAACCCAAACCCTTCCCGGCACACTGTCCGCGTGATAGAGCAATGAGCCATCAGGGGAGAACCCAATTCCATTAGTGAGTAATACTCCGTCATACATTTCCGTCGCCTCACCTTCAGGACCCAAGCGCCATAATTCGCCGCCTGGGTTCTCGGCGCCTTCTTCGAACGGATCAACTTTTAACGACCCGACATACACACGGCCCAACGAGTCGGTGTGAAGGTCATTGAAACCAGGGAACCCGGGATCGAACAAGACACGTATCTCACCATTGTTCACATGCTGAACATTTCGCCCACCGACGATGAGCCCACCATCACGGTGAAAAACCATCCCGCCCACCCCTCGGCGCTTGGGAATCACGGTTTCGACCTCCCCAGTGGGTAATCGTCTATAGACGCCACCATTTGGCACGTCCGAAAAATAAAGTCGATCGTCTTCATCGACTCGGGGTGCTTCGATGAGTCCCCACCCCTCAGTTAGTAACTCAAGTTCATTCACTGGACAACAAATCCTTCATAGTCGTTTTCGGCCACTTGATTACACCGGCGCACATATCCAGGAAAACCGAGAAGCGGCATGAACACGCGGGTCTTACCGGGCACATTTGCCCCCAAGTACCAAGAATTACACCCTGGGAACAATGTCCTATCTGCCTTGGCGTTGACATGCTCAACCCAGTCCTCTTCCGCTTCGGGCACTGCTTCAATAGTTGAAGCTCCTCTCTCATCAAGCCACACAATGCAATCGGTAATCCACTCAACATGTTGTTCGATCGAAACAATCATGTTGGTAAGCACAGATGGACTCCCCGGTCCCGATATGGCGAACATATTCGGGAAACCAGGAACGGTCAGACCAAGATAGGTACGCGGACCCGCCGACCACTTTTCTTGGATCGTCAACCCATCTCTTCCTGTAATCCCTACACGCAATATCGACCCTGTCATCGCGTCGAAACCGGTAGCAAAAATCAGAACATCGAACTCGAACTCATCCTCTTGTGTGGCTAAACCGGAGCTGGTTATTTGGTGAATCGGGTCCTCGCTAACGTCGACCAGTCGAACATTGGACCGATTGAAGGTTTCAAAGTAGTCCGTATCGATAACCAAACGTTTACAACCAATGATGTGCTCCGGGGTTAGCTTCGCCGC
>SGYJ01000077.1 GCA_004214275.1 Acidimicrobiales bacterium
GTTAACCCAGACACTCCTGATCCCATGGTTCCTAACCAGAAAGCATCAATATCGTCTTGGTTTACTCCCGCCGAGGCGTACGCCTCGTGCGCTGCGTCGACGAGCATGTCGTCGGCGCCTTTGTCCCAGTGCTCGCCGAAGGGCGTGCAGCCCATACCGACGATGGCGACTTGGTCCTTTATGCCATGTGAGGCCATGTCACTTTTCCTTTGTTGTGTAATACCAGTTTGGTAGATAAGAGCGTATCCCTGCAGGGATACTAAACAATTCCACTCATTCAGCGAGTGGGCGAGCCTTCCAGAAGTAGTTATGTATTCCTTGCGCTGTAAACAAACGACGGAAAGTCATTTCGACGCGATCTCCGATTTTTACCTCGTTGGGATCTACGTCTGTCATTTCTGCTTGGAACCTGCCGCCGCCGTCAAAGTCGATTACCACAGCAACTGTGGGGGGAGACAAAGAGAAGGCTAGGTAGTCGACCGTGAATGTAGCGATCGTCGCTGGGGTATCAGCCATCCGTATTCGTTCCATGTCATCTACGGCACCACCGTCCATTGACACCCGCATCGGTGGTAGATGGATTGCACCCGAAGAGCGGTCTCGCGAACCTACGAAGGCGTACTTCCAGTCCTCTGAGCGGAATGCCGGCGGCGCTCCGGGGCGATCGGGGTCGGGTCGTCTCGGCGGTTCTCTGTCAAGAAAACCTCGCCAGGTTAGATACAGGTTGTAGTCCAGATTGTCGCTACCGTTTTCGATCTGAGATTCAACGCTTGAGAACGGGGTGTAGTCGGCTATCGCGTCTGTAGTGCGAAGAACATTCGCGTTAGCCCCGTCTGCCAGGTGAACTACGAGGATCGTCTCTCCTGGGGCCGCGTTATCGAGCGCCGACGCTACGAGCAGCGGTAACTGGGCAGCTCCTGGGTTGCCGATGCGCCCAGTCAAGTCGTCCACCAATTTGTCGCCGGCGATTCTTGAAAGACTTCTGACTGCTCTTGCGTGGAGACCAGCTATTACCACTTTGTCGACATCTTCGAGTGTTACGTCTGCCTCTTTAACAGCTCGCTCAATCGCGTCTTCAGCCAAAGTCAGGTAGGCCTGTTCTCCGAACCGTTCTTCCCAAATTCTGCTGGCGTTCTCCCCCGGCAACCTATATCGGTCAAGAAATTCACCAGTGGCTGCTGCACGTCCAATTGCATGAGCAATGACTGGTGCGTCTTCATCATCTCCGAACAAAAGCGCGGCAGCGGCGTCGCCACCACCACTTTCATCATTACTCGTCGGGTTACCTGTTCGTAGGTCAGAAATCACTGCCATGGAAATACCCGGAGTGCCTCGCGCCCCTGATATGGCCGCCTCTGCAGAACGCGCTGAGCCCCCCGCATCCACAGCCCATGTCTCTTGGGGTAAATCAAGAGCAGCCTGGATGGCGGTCGCATTGGTTTTATCCAAATACGCTGGGTTTGCAGTAGCGAACCATATGGATGAGGGCGTCACAGTGCTTCCCCGGAGAGCATTCCGTGCTGCCTCGACGCCCATAGTCGTGGTGTCCTCGTCGTATCCCGCTACTGAGCGGTGGCCTCTGCCTCCGCCCGCGCCCATAACGGCAGTAATCTTCGCCCGATCCAGCCGGTAGTAAGGAACATACGTCCCGTATCCAACGATGCCTCGCACGTCACCCCCAAGAGTTTCCGATCTGCACAGAGTCTAGGCGGCGCTGCTTCGGACACGCCATGCGGTCTTGGTAGTTATCTCTTAAGTGGCAGCGAAATATGGATTTTCACCTGATGTGTGATCCGTTATATCGAGCACATTGTCAACACCGTCTATGAGTTCAGTCAACGTTTTTTCTATGCCAGCTGTAACTGTTGCGTTTGCCATCCCGCAGCCTTGACAACCGCCACCCAATTTGACCAGAACGGTTGATCCTTCGACTCGAACTAATTCAGCGAATCCGCCATGTGCAGCTATCGACGGATTAATTCTCTTAACCAAAACCTCTTGGACTTGTTCTTCAATGGTCCCTGTAAGTTCCAAAGTCGCGTTAGGTCCAAGGTCCGGTCTGTTGGGATTGCGAAGCACTAGGCCTACCTGGTTGCCATTGCTCGGAATATCTAATGTTGCCCCTTCGAGTTTCGAAGCGTCTCGCCCAGGAACCAGCACGGTTAGTCCCCCACCTACGTGCGTGGGGACGTCATCGGAGTCCGCTTCACCGAGAACCTCGAAGGCGAGGTCATAGGAATAATCAACTCCTTGAGTTCCAACGACTTCGATCCTCAAAGCAAGTTGATCTGCGTCTTCTTCTCCGGCACGCAATTCGAGCACCTTTTCGAGTGCTGCCTCAGTAACACTGACAATTTGTCTCTCCGACATACGTCCATCTTACAGATTTCCTGCTACTACGACATAAGACAGACGACCCACAGAAGAGTAAGGTCCTGGCTCGACTCGATTCCCTTACGAGGGCCATAGCAAGTGAGGATTTATGACGTTCCGGGCGGTGCTTCTAACTCAGGCTGACAAGGCTGTGTCATCGGAAATCACCCAACTAGAAGATGATCAACTACCTGACGGGAATGTCACGGTCGACGTCTCTTACAGCACTTTGAACTACAAGGACGGGATGATTCTCAACGGGGTCGGACGCTTAGTCCGCGACTATCCGCATGTACCTGGGATCGATTTTTCTGGTGTTGTTAGCGCCTCGAGCGATGATCGATATGTCGAAGGTGACCGTGTGGTTTTGACTGGCTGGCGCGTTGGGGAAGCTCATTGGGGCGGTTATGCAGAAAAAGCTCGACTAAACGCTGATTGGCTCGTAAAACTTCCGGACGGCCTTTCAGAACTCGAAGCGATGAGCGTCGGCACTGCAGGATTGACTTCGATGCTGGCGATGCAGGCGCTGGAAGACCACGGAATCGGCTCGAAACCAGTGCTGGTAACGGGAGCCGCCGGGGGTGTGGGAAGTGTCGCTGTTCATCTTCTTTCCCAAGCTGGTTATCAGGTTGCCGCCTCTACTGGCCGTCCTGAGACCAGTGATTATTTGATGAAACTCGGGGCTACCCAGGTTGTAGCGCGAGAAGAGTTAGCTGAGCCGGCCGCCGGACCTCTTTCCTCAGAACGTTGGGGAGGTTGCATAGACGCCGTCGGTGACACAACTCTCGCTCACGTACTAACAGAAATGGAGTACGGGGCAAGCGTCGCAGCCTGCGGACTTGCTGGTGGCAATGAGCTCGACACAACTGTCATCCCTTTTCTTCTTCGTGGTGTCAATCTCTTGGGTATCGATTCAGTTATGTGCCCATTCGAAAGACGGGTTCATGCATGGCAAAGGCTTGACGAGTTATTGCAACGAGAAATTCTCTCCGATATGACCACAGTCGTCGGCTTAGACGAAGTCCCACATCTAGGTTCTGAGATCCTTGCCGGAAACGTTCAAGGGCGAACAGTGGTGGATGTGCGGCATTAATTAGCGCGCTAGCCGGCTCTATTCAATTTCTCTACGCATGGGAATATGCGGAATGCCATCCTCAAGGAATTCTGCACCGGTTTGAGTAAACCCCAAACTGTCGTACCAGTCATGCAAATACGACTGCGCTGAAAGAACCCAAGGACCTTGTGACGTAGTTAGGACGTATTGGATTAATTCTCGACTCAGGCCTTTGGAACGGGCATCGGCCCGTGTCACTACGCGACCGATTCTGTGACCCTCTTCTTCTTGCACAACTCGCAAATACGAAGCCAGTCCCTGACCATCATCGATCCACAGATGATTCGCTTCGAAATCAATATTGTCGATTTCGGGGTATGCGCATTCCTGTTCCACGACAAAGACCTGAACCCGTAGGTGCAAGATCTCGTACAGACGCTCCAATGACAACTGTTGAAACGAGGCTTGTTGTATCTGGCTCATAGAGCAGCGACCAGCGCAGAAAAGCCAGCCAGGACCATGGCTGCCGACACGATGACCGCTGTCCAGTGAACAACCGGGCGTCTGTGACGCAAGGGTCGCAGTTCTCCACTGGAATCGTGTGTATGCCGATTCATATGGCGCAGAGTAGCGGAATGACTATGCGCGCCTCTCCATCTCCTCCGATATATCAAGCCACCGCACCTCAGCAGCTTCCAACTGCTCTAAGACGATCCCAAGCCCATTTGAAATCTCGAGGCGAGCGCCATAGGAAAGGCTTTCGTTGTCTAGACGGGCGACATAGCTATCTCGTTCCTCTGCAAGTCGTTGAAGTTCTGACTCAACGTCTTTGAGGAGATGCCGAAGAGTCGACATCGACCGCCCACTCGACTGAATTCTCTCAACGTGATTTTTCTTGATGCGATTACTTACCTTTGGCTTTGATCGCGCTTGTTCCCATACGGCTTCACCTGCCCCTAGATGCCTGAAGCCGTCAACTCCGATGGCAACTACATTGTCAACTACACGTTCCAGGAACACCCGGTCATGGGTGACAGCAACCAAAGCACCATTAAACGTGTCGAGCCAGTCTTCGAGGGCGCGCAGTGTGTCTATATCGAGATCGTTGGTGGGTTCGTCGAGCAGCAAAATATTCGGTTCCGCCGCTAGAACACCCAAAAGCTGCAGGCGACGTTGTTCTCCGCCCGACAAAGAACGGATCTGGGCTCGATGGGTAGCCGGTTCAAACCAGAATCGGCGTAGGAGTGCGGCTTGGTTGTGATCCAAACGCGCACCTGGCCCAGCAATCACCTCTTCAACTGTCGACTCCTGATCAAGCGCCTCTCCCATCTGATCGAAGTAACCGATACGCGCAGTTGACCCGAACGTCACGGTTCCTTCATCGGGGGCTCTAACCCCGGCAATAACACTTAAAAGGGTCGATTTACCGGAACCATTCGGACCTACCACTCCAAGACGCTCGCTGGAGGAAAGGCTGATAGTTACGTCGTCGAACAATGTGTGGCCCCCAACCGACACTGCAACCTGTTCGAGGTCCACCACTTTGCGCCCTAACCGTTTCTGATCGAATTCGTTTAGGGCAAGCGAACGAGATCGAGAGTCATCTTTTTCGGTGACTTCAAGTGTGTGATGCGCGATAGCGAGTCGTGATTTGGGTTTCCTCCTTCGAGCTCGAGCTCCTCGTTGCAACCATGCCAATTCTTTCCGGGCCAAAGTAAGCCGCGCCGACTCATCTTGCTCCGCTTTGTGGTCACGCTCAGCCTTAGCCAAAAGGTGTGCTTGGTATCCCCCTTCAGTTACATACCAGCCATCGGCTGTTAGCTCTAGGGTCTTTGTAGCTACGCGGTCGATCAGATGTCGATCGTGAGATACGAAAACAACGCCGCCCGAAAATTCATGCAACACATTTTCGAGGTGTTCGATTCCTTCAATGTCAAGGTGGTTCGTCGGCTCGTCTAACAGCAGCAAGTCAGCATCCTGCTCCTGAAGGACTGATGCCAACGCTGCTCGCTTATGTTCGCCTCCCGACAGCGCCGAAATCTTTGTCTCAGATAGCGCCGTTAAGCCCAGACGATCCATTGCGGCTCTTCCCTGCCAACTCTGACCCACAACATCGCGTACCGTTCCGTCCCCTAGGGTGGGCCGTTGCGCCAAAATGGCAACAGATAAGTTTTGTCGACGGCGTATGACTCCCTGATCCGCGATCTCTTCGCCGGCGAGTGTCGCGAGGAGGGTCGATTTTCCGGACCCGTTGATTCCTAATATCGCCAGCCGGTCTTTTTCTCCAACCGTGAAGGAGAGGTCGGAGAAGAGCTTTATTTCTGTGAAGCCCAAAGAAATATTGTTGACATCCAACAGGTTCATGACGTTGAGCAGGCAGTTGCTACTAGAGGCTCAAGCCCGGACAAGATCCCAAACTATTCGACCTTGATCGTCTTCAAGTCGAACCTCGATGGTGGCTTGAGCGCCCCCCTCTACTCGGGTTGCGACGCAGTTGAATGTACTTCCGATTGGTGCGACTAAATATTCGTCGTCACCGCAATCAATCATCACATCGAAACCGACTTCGTAGGCCACTTCATCTGCTAGCAGAGCTTCTGTGTTCACTAGTTGCAGCGGATAGTGCTTATGGGCGTATGAATACTGTCCTTGAGCGTCAATTATGCGGACCTGCAGTTCGTAATACTGTCCGGCTACTTCGCTGTCGCAGATAAACACTGATTCGGGTGTCATTACGACGTCTTCCGGACAGTCAACTAATCCAAGTTCCACTGGAAGTAAGTCGCTACCTGCTCTGTCTTGCAGTTCCCGTTCAAGTTGTGTTTGGTCGGTACCTCCGCCGCACGCAGTTATGAGCGCGGTAAGCGAAAGCATCGTTATGAGCAATTTGAGTGCTTTCGAATGCAGCATCGATTCCCCGTAGACCAATTTCGCTGATCTGACCCTACCCGTCTTTACGCCCCAAACGGAACGGTCGCTCTCGTTCAGATGAAAGGCTTTTCTTGGTATCGGCCGAACACCTCAGCGAGTGTGTTCATTATTTCCCCAACCGTTGCACGTGTTCGAACACTGTCGATCAATGGCAACATCAGATTCGCGTCAGTTTCCGCCGCGCGACTCAACGCAATGAGGGCTTCGTCGACAGCTGCCTGGTTACGGTCGGTTTTTATTTGCTGGAGGTTTTTGATCTGGCGTTGTTCATCTTCTGTCGTGATCTTTAAAAGATCGATCTGATCTTCTTCGTTACCCTCAGTGAAGTCGTTGACTCCGACCACAATTCGACGACCAGCATTCACTTTCTTTTCGAACTCATAGGCCGAGTCGGCGATATTTCCTTGGTACCAACCCTCGTCAATTAGCTCAAAAGCTCCTTCCAACATCGATCCGTCTCCGGTTTCGGCAATGTGACTAAACATTGCTTCCGCTTCGACTTCTAACTGATCGGTGAGTTCTTCTACAAACCAACTGCCACCCAATGGGTCTAACACGTCGGTAACTCCAGTTTCGTGAGCAAGAACTTGTTGGGTGCGTAAAGCTATTCGGGCCGCTTTTTCGGTCGGAAGAGCTAGCGCCTCATCCATTGAGTTCGTATGCAAACTCTGGGTGCCGCCCAATACTCCAGCCAGAGCTTCAATCGCTGTGCGGGCAATATTTATTTCAGGTTGCTGTGCTGTCAGCGATACGCCCGCCGTCTGGGTATGGAAGCGCAGCATCATCGATTTGGGGTCTTGAGCTCCGTAATGGTCCTTCATCCATCGGGCCCAGATTCTGCGGGCGGCCCTATATTTCGCGATCTCTTCGAAAAAATCGATATGTGCATTGAAAAAGAAGCTCAACCTTGGAGCGAAGTCATCCACAGGCAGGCCTCGCTCGATGGCCGCTTCGACGTACGCGAATCCATTGGCCAGCGTGAAAGCCAGTTCCTGTGCTGCTGTAGAGCCTGCCTCTCTGATGTGGTAGCCGCTGATAGATACGGAATTCCATCGGGGCATTTCATTTTTCGCGAATTCAATCGTGTCCGCGACGAGACGCATGGAGGGCCGGGGAGGGAAAACCCATTCTTTTTGAGCTTGGTATTCCTTGAGAATGTCATTTTGAAGCGTTCCACCCAACCTGGTTCTGTCAGCTCCTTGCTCTTCGGCATTCGCGACGAACATTGCCCATATAGGTGCCGCGGGAGCGTTAATTGTCATCGACGTTGTTGTCTGTTCTAGGTCGATGCTGTCGTACAAGGTGCTCATATCTTCGATGGTGTCCACAGCGACCCCACAGCGGCCCACTTCACCGACTGATAGAACGTCATCGCTGTCGAGTCCCATGAGCGTGGGCATGTCAAATGCTGTCGACAACCCTCCCCCGCCTGCGGCGAGGATCTCTTTGAATCGTGTGTTCGTGTCCTCGGGTGTACCGAAACCTGCAAACATCCGCATAGTCCACAAACGGCCTCTGTATCCGCTTGGCTGTACTCCGCGTGTATAGGGGTATTGACCAGGCCAACCGATGGATTCGTCGACATCCCCATCACGAGGCGCATACAGCGGTTCTACGGCAAGACCACTCATCGTCTCGTAATCAAGGTCGCGAATTTCGCCAGCCTCATATTCT
>SGYJ01000078.1 GCA_004214275.1 Acidimicrobiales bacterium
CACTGTGCGAAGTGTCGCCCGATTTAGGCCGACAGTCCCACTTTTTGGAATGACGTTTGATGATCGCACCGCTAATCAACTGTCGCTGTCCTGGGGGACACGGCCATTGATTTTCAACGAACAAGCGACTCCAGCGGCAACTGCTGAAGAAGCTGTGGCGACGGCTGCTCGGGTAGGTGTGGTTCGTAGCGGTGACACGGTTGTGGTTGTGTCGGGTTCAAGTGCTGCTACCCATGCAACGGACACTCTTAGGGTGTTGCGAGTTCCCTGAACAGTGTCAGGCTTTCAAGAGAAGATTCAAGGGTTAACGGTCTATCGGAGTCGATCGACGGACTCCTCACTCCGGGTTGTGTTAATCCATGGCGCAGTGGATCGGGCCGCAGGATTGATCAGAGTTGCTAGACGGATTAGCAACGCTGAAGTAATTCGCTACGACCGACGCGGATACGGTCGCTCAGACTCTGTGGGTAGTGCATGTACCTTCGAACAACACGTTGATGATCTGGAGTTGATAATAGGAGACCGCCCCGCAGTACTTTTCGGTCATAGCTATGGAGGCAGCATTGCTTTGGGCGCTGTGAGCCGTGGCAACCCCTTCGTCCGGGCCGCAGTGTCGTATGAAGCTCCGCGGACCTGGGAATCCTGGTGGCCGCCGCCGCCCGGTAGCAATATCGACCCTGCCGATGCTGCGGAACATTTTGTTAGACGCATGATCGGTGAGGATCGTTGGCAAACTCTGCCGGCCAACAGTCGTTCAAAACTTCGAAGTCAGGGGGTCCTCATGGTCCATGAGTTGAACACCCAAACAAAGCAACGTTATTCGATTGAAGATGCCCAGATCCCGCTGACCTTTGCAGTGGGTGAGTTGTCCGGCGATCATGCCCAAAAAGCTGCCGCGAACTTCGGAGACGAGGCGAGTAGTGGGCGAGTGGTTCGCCTACAAGGCGCCAAGCACGATGCTCCGATGTCTCATCCCGAACAGGTAGCCGATCTCATAAAAGACGCTGTTCAGCAGATCTCCTAACCGCTGTGAACTACGAATAGTAGAGTCAACTCATGCCTGAGACGCCAATTAATCTAACAACAGGTGGCCTGCCTGAGACTGTTATTCCCAGCTACGAAGCGGATGCTGTCTCAGCCCTAAGCGAAGCCCTGGCGGCCGTTCCTTCAGAACGAAAAGAAATGGTTGCAGCGGTCGCTGCTCAATGGCCTCGCTATTTGGACCCATGGGCCGCCTTAGGAAATCTGAGTGATGATCCGATAGAGGCCTATGCGTATTTCAGAGTCGGTTACCACCGAGGGCTCGACACGTTACGGGCATCTGGATGGCGCGGTAGTGGCTATGTCAGGTGGACTCACCAGACCAATCATGGGTTTCTGGGATCGCTGCTGGGTCTGCACCGCTCAGCACTGGCCATTGGAGAACTGGATGAGGCCGAACGCTGCGCTCAATTCCTAATGCAGCTCGACCCTTCAGGAGTACCAGAGGCGGAATGACAGCCACAGGGGCAATTCTTTGCGGTGGCAAATCTACCCGCATGGGGCAAGACAAGGCGTCACTGCGGTTGTCTGGACGCCCGATGGTCGACTGGGTTGCTCGTTCGATGAAAGAGGCAGGGGTTGAGTCGATAGTTGCATTAGGAGGCGACTCCTCTATCGCCTTGCCGATAATCCCAGATGAGTTGGAGCAGCAAGGCCCCTTGCACGTTTTGATAAATGCCGTCGAGCGGTTAGGAGACATATTGGTATGTCCGTGCGACGCCCCTCTTGTCTCGGCCCGGTTGTTTCGTTCTCTATTGGCCGCCGGTGCGGAATCCGAAGAACCGGTAGCCCTCGCTGAGAGCGATCAGTTGCAACCCCTGATTGGCCTCTACAAGAAATCCTCGGCAGGGCTACTGCGGTCTGGATTAGATCGGGGAGCGCGCGGTCCAAAGATGGTGTTAAAGGAGGGTGACTTCGTAGTGGTTCGGGCTACCTCCGAAGAGACCCAGAACATAAATACTCCGGAACAATTCGATGCGTTAATAGCCGCTCTTTCCTCTAGTAAGGCTAGAAGCTAGGGGTATCCTCTGAATGAGAGGTCTACAGATGAGTGTTCCCGAAATTTCAGTTGACGAGCTAGCAGGCCAGATTGCTAATGGGGCTGCGGTGGTAGACGTTAGGGAACAGTTCGAATGGGATGAAGGTTACGTTGGGGGCAGTCGGCTTATACCTTTGGGTGAGGTCGTTGATCGCGTGAGTGAAATCCCCACCGACACCCCCGTTTACGTTATTTGCCGAAGTGGAGTTAGAAGTGCTGAAGCATGTGAGTATCTCCGCGCTCAGGGCATCGATGCGTTCAATGTCGCTGGGGGCGTCCTCGCCTGGCTTGCTTCAGAACGCACCATTGAGTGCGAAACTAGGTGACTCGCTTGCGCCGATTAACGGCAACCGTCGAATCAGATGGTGCTGTTGGTGAAGAAAACCAGGACGTCGCCTACTCTTGGGTAGAGACACAAGCGTCTTTAGCTGAAGTTGTTGTTAAAGCACTCAAAGTCAGCCGCGTAGCCCTTGATACGGAATTCCATCGGGAGCGGACATATTGGCCGAAGGTGGCGTTGCTCCAGTTGAAAGTGGATGACGAGATCTTCCTTATTGATCCTCTGGCAGTTGATTTGGCACCCTTAGCTGAAGTCTTAAATAGTGATGTGGTTTTCGTCATGCATGCCGCCTCGCAAGACATCGAAGTACTAGAGCGTGCGTGCGGCGTCGGACCCCGACATTTATTCGATACGCAGGTAGCAGCAGGGTTCACCGGGATGAGTACACCATCCCTGTCGGCACTGGTGGAAAGATACGTAGGATTGCGGTTACCCAAAGGTGATCGATTAACTGATTGGTTCGAACGACCACTTCGAAAGAACCAGCAGGATTACGCGGCAAATGATGTTAAGTACCTCTTCGAGATACATGATCGGCTCGTATCTAACCTCAAAGAAGCTGGGCGTTTGGAGTGGGCGCTAACTGAATGTGAGTTAGTCCACCAACGGTCGAAGCCAAATCTTTCTCCGGAGCTTGCATGGACGCGAATCAAGGAAGCTAGGCATTTGCGGGGAAAGCCACGCTGTATCGCATCGGTCTTAGCCCAATGGAGAGAAGTTACAGCTCGGCGAAAAGACGTTCCCATTCGATTCGTGCTCTCTGACTTAGCGTTGGTCGGCATCGCGCAGCGTGCCCCGACGACCATTAACGATCTCAAGGTCATTCGTGGACTTGACGGACGTTCTTTGAAAGAGCCAGCCGGACAAGAGATTCTGAGTTTAGTTTCCGACGGAATGCGAATGACGGCCGACGAAGTGGCGACTTTAGATATCGACGAAGGTCCACAACTGGGCAACGAGATGAGGGCCGCAGTGACACTGGTGTCGGCATGGATTTCACAAGTTGCAAAGGATGAGGCCCTTGACCCTGCGTTGTTAGCAACCAGGTCTGATATCAATGATCTGCTGCGAGGGGCCAAAAACCCGCGGTTAGGTACTGGTTGGAGGTCCGAGCTTGTTGGGACCAGGATCGAGGATTTAGTTGAAGGGCGCGCCTCTTTGGCGTTTGATAGGAGCGGAGGCCTGGTTCTTGAACCCCGTTCCGCCTTTGCCGGAGAAAATAAAGCGAATTTCGATGGGTAACGACCCAATTTTTGGGCAAAATATCTGCTAGAAAAGAGGTGATTCCTGTGCGTTGTTTCACTTTGTGGTCAGCCGGGAGTCGCGTGTAGACGGTTTGGAGACGAGGAGCCATCCGTGAAGAAGGGTCGTCATCGCCGGTACGAAGAGGCGCGTAAATTCCAGAGAGAAAATGCTGCCGCGTTTTCCGTTGAAGATTTTGAATTCGATGAACCTGACTTGTTCTCGAAGGAAGAAGAAGACGCGCCCGACGATCAATATGGTGACCTGGCCGACAAGTACGATGACGACTATTCGGATCTTGCAGACAAGTACGCAGACTTCGATGACAACGAAGAGGAAAAGACCTAGGGGCTTGAGGCTAGGTGCGTCTCACTGCGGGATGAGGGAGAAAAATAGAGGTTGTGTTTCGGCGATCTAGTTCTGTTCGGAGCCAGCCATACACCGTCGTGCCGCAAATTTCTATCAGTTCATCTTCCATCTGCTCGTATACAGGTGTCGCCCCAACGTGTGCTTGCGAGTCCGAAGTGCACCACCACCAGATATCAGTTTCTTCTCCGCCCCAATCACGTTTTTCCCACTCGCGTACCATTGTGTATATGTGTCCGGTTACCGTTTCGTGATCTTCTCGGCGAACAGGAGCCTGCCAGCAGATTTCCGGTTTGCGGTCCATCGGTTTCGTTCCCGTTGAGAGAGCTAAGTGATGAAATGCACAACCGGCACCATTGGGGTGGTCGGGCCGATTCTGGAAGATACAAGCCCCGTCAACCACTCGCGTTCTCCACCATCCCTCATCGTCTTGCCATAAGGATCCGCCGAGGCTGCCTGCGGCGTCTTGGTATTGCCAGAGTTCTGGGGTGAGCTCTTTGGTCTGCGCTTGAACGTGTTCTAGGTCCTGATGATCCGAAATGTAGGCCCCATGAGTGCAGCAGCCAAGTTCTTCTTCGGGAGCTGGTTCCGATGCAACTCCCGGACAGCCTGCTCCGTAGATGCAGGTCCAGGCGCTTGCCAAGAAGGTTATGTCGAAGAGCCAAGTCCGGTGTTCGCTTGGATCTTCGAAAGATAACCATTCTCGATCTGGATTAGATGACGCTAAGGGCTTCGCCACACCTCCATCCTACGATACGTTCGTCATCGTGCAGATATCTCCTCATGTGAACCTTCTTAACGATTTACGGTCAGTTTTAGGTGACCGAGCTCGGGATGGTGATTTTGAGCTAGGTCTATACGGCAAAGATGGATCGGTCCTGCAAGGTCAAGCGTCAATCGTTTGTTTACCCGTCGATACAGCAGAAGTTCGCCAGATCGTGGAGATCTGCCGGCATCACGACAGGCCATTCTTAGCTAGAGGTTCAGGCACCGGTCTGGCAGGTGGTGCGGTGCCAGTAGGTGATCCGGTGATAATTGCTACGGCGAAGATGAACCAGATCATCGAGGTTGATCTTGAGAACCGCATTGCATGGGTTGAACCAGGCGTTCTTAATTTAGATTTAACTAAAGAACTAACGCCTCGGGGCTTTCACTTTGCACCGGATCCCTCCAGTCAGCAGGTTTGTTCGATCGGGGGAAATGTCGCTAACAACAGTGGAGGACCGCACTGCCTCGCCTATGGCGTTACAAGCGCTCACGTCGCGGCGATCGAAGTGGTTTTGCCTGATGGAAGCGTGACTGTTCTAGGTGACTTGTCGGCAGAACCACCCGGGTACGACCTTCGCGGGCTTTTCGTTGGCTCGGAGGGAACGATGGGCGTTGCTACCAAAGTCGCCGTTCGTCTAACTCCAAACCCGCCCGCTATTCGAACTCTTCTCCTTGACTTTCCTGATGTCCGAGATGGAGCCGCCACCGTTTCCGCGATCATCGCGGCCGGCCTGATACCTGCTGCTTTGGAAATGATGGATAAACGGGCCATAGAAATTGTCGAAGCATTCGTCAACGCTGGATACCCGACAGAAGCTGATGCTGTGTTGTTGGTCGAACTTGATGGATTGCCTGGCGGGGTTGAACACGGAGTTGAGGTCGTACGTTCAGTCGCAGAACGACACCAAGTTGGAAATATTCGAGTAGCGGCTGATAACGAAGAGCGCGAGTTGCTGTGGAAGGGACGAAAGAATGCGTTTGGTGCGGTAGCCCGGATTAAACCCGACTACTACCTCCACGACACAGTCGTACCGCGCGGGAAATTAGTGGAGGTTCTAGACAAGGTATACAAAATCGCCGATGCCTACGACCTCATCGCAGTAAACGTTTTTCATGCTGGAGACGGGAACCTTCACCCTATTCTGGCGTATGACAGCGATGAAAAAGGAGTGTTGGAACGGGTCCACGCCGCCGGACGCGCAATTATTACCGCCTCAATTGAGGCAGGCGGAGTGCTCAGCGGAGAGCACGGAATCGGACTCGAGAAGCGCGACTACATGGGCATGTTATTCACTGCGCACGACATGGCGACCCAGGACATGGTTCGCGAAGCATTTGACCCACAGGGCTTCGCCAATCCCTTAAAGGTCTTGCCGTCAGGATCACGGTGCAGTGATTCCTTCGGTCAGCATGTGCCAGATGGAGCTTGGGTGTGAGCTCTCTCGATGCTGTGCCAGAGGAGGTGCACAAATTCTCGGCTGAAGTAGGTACTCGTGATCCTGTAACGGTGGTTGGCGGCAGAACTCAGTGGAACGTTGGTGGTGCTCCCGACGGCTCAGCACGCGAAGTAGTCGCGCCAAGCGGCATCTGGTCTCATGAGCCTGAGGAAATGACGGTTCGATGTGGAGCCGGAACTCCATTGACCGAGCTATCCGAACAACTTGCGCAACATGGGCAGATGGTGCCGTTTGATATGCCCCCGAACGCGACGGTGGGTGGCGTGCTCTCTGTAGGTAGGAGCGGACTACGACGTCTCAGGTACGGCCATATACGGGACCTGGTGCTTCAAATTCGGCATATCGATAGCAACGGAGAGATTGTGACGTCGGGGGGTCCGACGGTAAAAAACGTGTCTGGCTATGACTTGTGTCGGCTCATGGTGGGTTCATTGGGGAAATTAGGTTGCCTAGCTGAAGTCACCCTTCGATGTCTACCTATGCCCGAGACCACACGATGGCTAACCGGGGCTGCCGACCCGTTCGAGGTTTACGCACGCCTGTATCGACCATCATCGATTCTCTGGAACGGAGAGCAAGTGTGGGTGTGTCTCGAGGGCGTCTCATCAGATGTCGAGGCTGAAGCTGCACTGCTTGACCTTACGGAAGTAGAAGGACCGCCTCTGTTGCCTAGTGGTGGCCGTTCTTCTGTCGAGCCGAAGGCACTAAAGGATCTTTCGGCGGACGATGGGAATTGGATTGCTGAGATTGGCGTTGGAATTATCCACAGTGATAAACCGAGCACAGCCCAACAAATATCTAAAACCAACGAATCACTTATGCGCGAGATTGAACGCAGATTGGATCCGAACGGACGTTTAAATCCGGGTCGTCAGGTGGTGTCGTTGTGAAAAAGATAGCAATCGATCTCGGTATTCCGCATGACGACCTGGTGTCATGTGTTTCCTGTGGGCTGTGTCTTCCGCACTGTCCAACGTATCGGGTTACTCAAGAAGAATCTGCGTCACCGCGAGGGCGTATTGCTCTAATGAAACATGCTGAAAGTACTGGTTTCATTGATGAAGAATTTGTGGACTTCATGGACGCCTGCATTCAATGTCGAGGATGCGAAACAGCCTGTCCAGCTGGTGTGGAGTTTGGATCGATGATGGAGACGACTAGAGAAGCGTTGGCGACTCAAACCTCTTACCAGCCGTGGTGGAGACGGCTTGGGTATGGGGTGCTGAGTCGGCCCACCGTTCTCGCATTTCTTTCTAGGGTTCTCTCTCTGTTACAACGGATCAAAGTGGTGCCGAAGAAATTTGGGCTCCCCCAAATACCCATTATTCAACGCCGGCTGTCAGCAAGCGGGACCGACGTGTGGCTATTCACCGGCTGCATCATGGATGCCTGGATGCGGGACACCCACCGAGCGGTTCAACGTGTGGTCGAAGCAACTGGGGCTGGTGTGCAATTTCCGAATAAGTCTGCGGCCTGTTGCGGGGCTTTACACGTCCATGCTGGCCTCGGTGAGAAT
>SGYJ01000079.1 GCA_004214275.1 Acidimicrobiales bacterium
GCAGACACAAGATGAGTGTTGCACGTTCTGACTCTATTCTTCTGCCATGACTGTAATTGTGGCTGGGGGCGGCATAGCCGGAATGACGATGGCCTTGACCTGTCACCAACTTGAAATCCCTGTCGTAGTTCACGAAAGCGTTCAACAATTAGAACCTCTAGGGGTGGGGATCAACCTTCAACCCAATGCTGTTAGAGAGCTTTTTGAGTTGGACCTCCAAGAGCCTCTCGCTCAGATCGGGGTGCAGGCTAAAGAGTGGGCCCTTGTCGGCCGTAACGGAAACGACGTCTGGGCCGAGCCGCGAGGCCTCGATGCTGGCTACCTCTGGCCTCAATATTCGGTTCACAGAGGACGACTTCAGATGTTGTTGTACGAGGAGGTGACCCGCCGCCTAGGTCAGAAATCAGTCATTACTGGAAGTCGCCTGTTGAGCTACGAATCACAAGACGACTCGATTAAGTCTTGTTTTCAAGATGATTCAGGCAACAAGATTGAGGTCGAAGGACAAGTGCTAATTGGCGCTGACGGATTGCACAGTGCAGTTCGAGCACAGATGCACCCTGATGAAGGACCTCCCATTTGGGGTGGCCCCGTCATGTGGAGGGGCACCACTGAGGCAGTACCCATCCGAACGGGTGCTTCGTTTGTCTTAGTAGGCAAGCTCGAACAGCGTTTTGTTTGTTACCCCATCAGCAATCCAGATCCAGCGACTGGTAAAGCCACGATTAATTGGATCGCTGAACTCACCTACGACACATCACAAGGATGGGGTGACGGCGATTGGAACACCAAAGTTTCAATAGACAAGTTTCTAAAGGAGTTTGAGGATTGGTCTTTTGAATGGCTTGATGTTCCAGAGCTGATCAAAGGCGCGTCAGATGTATATGAATACCCGATGGTTGATCGCGATCCGTTGGATCATTGGGTTGACGGCCGCTGTGTCCTGATCGGAGACGCCGCCCATGTGATGTACCCGGTTGGCTCGAACGGCGCCAGCCAAGCCATTGTTGACACTCGAGTCTTGGGCGCCGCATTTCATCGACATGGAATCGGCACCGAGGCGTTGGGTCTATACGAAGCAACCATGCTTGAAGACATGAATCAACTGATCCTTCGGAACCGAGGAGCCGGACCTATAGGAATACTCGGAATAGTAGAGGAACGCTGTGGAGGCATTTTCGAGAATATCGAAGAGGTCATTCCTCGTCATGAAATCGAGGATTACATGGCCAAATACAAAACTGCAGCAGGTTTCGCTAAGGAGTCACTCAACAACGCTCCTCCAACAATTCAGCTATGAGATCTGTTCTGGTGCATCAGAGCTTCCGCTCAGCGTTATGTGGGGATTTCAGTGATGAACAGAGGAATTTCACGATCAGTTTTTTCTTGATATTCCGCATAGGGTGAAAATGCGGCGACCGAACGCTCCCACCATTCATCTCGTTCGGAGCCACTTAACAGCCGGACAGTAGTTTCGAAGGGTTCCGGGCCGTCTTGGATCAAGACAGTCGGGTTAGCCATCAGATTGTGGTACCAACCTGGATGATTTTCCGCGCCTCCCTTGGAGGCGACGATCGCGTACTGGCCTTCATGTTCGACCTTCATCAGAGGTACTTTGCGAACCAAACCGGATTGATGTCCAATGGTTGTCATCACGATGATCGGGAGTCCCGTGTCTCGTAGGGTATTTCCGCTTTTGCCGTTAGAGCTTTCATACTCTTCAGCCTGTTCTGCTACCCATTCCCAAGTACTCGGACCGTATTCGCCATCAAATGTCATCTGGACAAGCTATAACGCCTAGGGCTCATTTGGCCATGGGTCCTGCATTTCATTAGGAAGCGGGACCTCAAACGCGTTCAGGGTTAAAGAGATAAGGCAGTAATAACCGATTGTCGTGACAAGCTCAACGGCGCCGTGTTCCCCGAAACAAGTAACGAGTTCATCGTGCAGGTCGGCTGAAACTCGTTTGTCTTCAAGAAGAGTCACTGTGTAGCGGTGCGCTAATTCAAGGTCCCCGGTCCATTGGGGATCCCTTCCTTCGGCCAACCTATCCAACGCCTCCGCTTCCAAGCCAGCCGCAATGCCAATTGCCCTGTGTGCCGCAAACTCGAACTTGGCCTTGTAGTGGGCTCCGACTGTGCATATTGCTACTTCGCGGACATCGGCAGCGATCTCGGTGTCGAACCGCACGGCTGCACCTAGATCAAGCGCTGCATGGCCCACATTTGGAGCATGTTGCCAAACACCAAACGGGCCTCTTCCCCATACCTCTGCCCCTAATCCCTTTCGACTTCCAAGGACCGCGTCTCGGAGTGCTTGTTGAGCATCGTTTAGGTCCTCTTCGTTGGGTACTACGAGTCGCATTATCGCCCAGTCCACTCAGGTTGACGGCGTTCAAAGAAAGCTCGAATACCTTCCTTGCGGTCCTCGCTCGCGAATACTTCAACTCGGGCGTAATCCGTCGCCGCCCATCCGAGGTCGTCCCCGCTAGCCAGTATGCGTTCCATTGCCTGCAAGGAATTACGCGTAGCCGTCGGCGAATTCGATGCAATTTGTTCCGCCAAGGTAACGGCCGTCGAAAGGGCTTGCCCCGGTTCGACAAGCCGATTAACCAAACCATATTGGAAGGCGCGTTCAGCGGAGAGTTCTTCGCCGGTTAAGACCACTTCCTTGGCTATGTGCATCGGCAGGGACCGAAGTGCCCTAAATAAACCGCCGCTTGTGGGGAGCACCCCGCGCTTTACTTCGGGCAACCCCAGCCGAAGGTTTGTCGAAGCTACGATCAAATCGCAACAGAAGAGAATCTCCATGCCTCCACCGAGGGCTAATCCTTCCGCTGCCGCGATGACCGGCTTAAGTCGTCCTCGGCGAATTATTCCGTATTCTCCGCCTCGATGAGTCTTCCCACTTCCTTCTTTGAGGTCGCTCCCGGCTGAGAACATATCGGTGCCACCCGTTAACACTGCGACCCACTGCTGGGGGTCGTCTTCAAACGTGTCCAGCGCTTCATTGAGCGCATTGGTTAGGGCTATATCGAACGCGTTCCTCTTATCTTGCCTATGAAGGCTGATGATCGATATGTGGCCTTGTATCTCTGTCCGAACTAGTTCAGATTCCATATGCATCTCATTCAGGTCGACAATGTCTTTCCGGTCTGAGGCAGCGTACTCTGATGCCGGTGGATCAATCCCAGTCGAACCAACGCGTACCAGAAGTGTTCGCAGTGCGTCCCTCCCACGAGTCAACCGATCGAGGGTTTGAATCCTCCCAGCACCCCTATTTGGCCTTGGCGACGGGTTCACTAGCGTTCGTTCTGGGAACAGTCAACGTAACGGTTTCCAATGTCGCTTTTCCCGAAATAGTTCGCTCATTCCCAGGGGTTAGCAATGGCATGACCGGCTGGATTATCGCCGGCTATTCACTTGCCTTTGCCACCACGATGCTCGCCGGAGGACGACTCGCTGACCGCTACGGACGGCTATCGGTCTTTCGTTTCGGCCTCTTAGGTCTTTTGTTTGGCGCCCTAGCCGCGGGACTGGCTCCTACCCCTTTGGTGTTAGTCCTAGCGCGGGCGGTACAAGGAATGTTTGGTGCTTTGACGGTGCCCTCATCTCTGGCTCTTGTGCTGCCTCAATTCCCTCAAGCAAAGCAGGCGAGTGTCATAGGTCTTTGGGCTGCAGCAGGCATGATGGCATCAGGGTTGTCTCCCGGCTTCGCTGCCTTCGTTCTAGAAGTCAGCTCATGGCGCTGGGTTTATTTGGTTCTCGTCCCTATCGTGGCGTTGGGCCTGATCGGCGCGAAACTTTTTCTCAGAGAGACGGCAGAACGTTCCATCGAAAGCCCTCTGGATCTTCTTGGTGTCCTGATGGGCAGCGGTTCCGTCTTCCTACTCGTTTTAGGCACGCTCCAAGGTCGCTCATGGGGGTGGGGTTCCCCACTGACCATTGGCTGTTTTCTCGGAGCAGTCATTCTGCTACCTCTCTTCTTGGTTAGATCGTCCAATCACCCCGAGCCGCTCTTCGATCCGGGCTTGTTTCGAATTAGGTCGTTCAGTATCTCCAATATCGCCGTCACCCTGGCGATGCTCGGAGCATTCACGAGTTGGTTCCTCTGGCCCCTCTTCCTTACCGAAGTGTGGGCGTACAGCAAAACCAAAGTTGGTTTGGCCTTTACTCCGTCGCCCGTACTTTCAGCTTTCGTAGCAGTCTTAGGCGGACGCTGGGCCGACCGGCATGGGTTCCGAGGAATCATGGCCCTTGCTTCTCTAGTGGCTACCGCCGGCTTCTTCTGGCTGTACCTGTTCCTCGATGAGGACGTTGAATTTTGGTTTGCGTTTTTCCCAGCTTCTGTGATGTTCGGTTTCGGAATGGGAATATTGGCCAGTCAACTCAATAGCGCTGCGTTAAGAGACATTCCTCCGGAGTCAACAGCCACAGCGAACGGAATACATCAAAGTTTGAGGTACGCGGTTGGAGGCATGGGCGTGGCGGTAGCAATCACAATATTGAACGGTCAACATGACATCGCAAGATACGACCTCATGTGGCTCCTTTTAGGGGTCTCGATGTTGATTGTGGCTCCACTGATGTGGTTTCTATATCCAAGAAAGCAAAGCGCTACACATTCTGATGGCCAAAGATGAGACAATTGGGGTATGCCTGATACTGAAACCTCCTTCGACAAAGACCGAGCACGAGCCTTTACCTCAAGAATGCTCGGCATTCTTAATGACGGCGCCTTGTCCCTCATGATGAGCGTCGGCCATAAGGCAGGACTTTTCGACGCTTTGGACGGTTCACCACCAGAAAATTCAGCTGAAATCGCAACTCGAGCTGGCCTAGAGGAGCGTTACGTCAGAGAATGGCTCCATGCCATGGCGTGCGGGGGAATCGTAGATTACGACCCGGAGCATGAAACCTTCCAACTTCCTGAAGAGCATTCCGGCCTCGTAACACGCCGCGCAGGGCCCCTGAACCTGACCGTTCCCATGCAAAATATTTCATTGCTAGGTGAGGTTGAAGACGATCTGGTCGATGCCTTCAAGCACGGTGGCGGCATCCCCTACGACAAGTACCCACGTTTTCAAGCGCTTACCGCTGAAAGCAGCGAAAGAAGGTTTCGAACAGGCCTAGTAAACCAAGTAGTGCCTCTACTGGATATGGATGACGCTTTAACCTCGGGTATCACCGTTGCAGATGTCGGTTGCGGGAGCGGTTTGGCGAGTTATTTGTTGGCTAAAGAGTTCCCAAATAGCAACTTTGTTGGGTTCGATATGTCCGAAGGTGGCATTAGTCACGCGTCTGAAACAGCTGAGGGTCAATCGAATGTTTCCTACGAGGTAGCTGACGCCGCGGCTTTGGGTCAAGACGAGCGATTCGATCTGGTCACCACCTTTGATGCCATCCACGATCAGGCACACCCTAAAAAGGTTCTATCGGAAATATTCCAAATGTTGCGCCCAGGCGGGACGTATCTCTGTGTTGAGCCCAAAGCCTCTAGTCGACTAGAGGAGAATATTCCTGATCCGATGGCGCCTTACATGTACACGATCTCCGCTATGCATTGCATGACGGTTTCCTTGGCCTACGGGGGTGAAGGGTTGGGAGCCGCCTGGGGTCACCAACTGGCAACTGAGTACCTAACTGAGGCCGGATTTATCGACATAAAGATTGAGGGAATTCGCGACGACCGCGGTAACAATTACTTCATCAGCAAGAAGCCATAACGCGCACCGTGTAGATGGCTAGCTTTCTCCTTGGAGCACGAGCTCCGACACGGGAACCCCGGCCTCAAAGCGTTCCACTAGTTCGTCGGCATCGAAAAGAACTCCAATTGGGTTCTTCTCAAAGACTGGCCCATTCATAAAGGCCAGACCCTCCTGCGGGTCATCAAAATTTTCTACCTGTAATTCGATGCGATTACCGTCGGGATCTTTGTAGTACATCGAAGTGGTCATGCCGTGATTGATTGTCCGCTCAGGGAGTATCCCCTCGTCTCGTAAACGGACATAGGTGGACAAGAGATCCCCCAGCGACTCATAGGTAAAGGCCACATGATCAACACCGTTGCTTTCGGGATCAGGGTTCTTCTCAAAACCCCGGTCAAGGAAGGCGATGCGGTGATGCTCATCGTCGAAGGTTGCAAAGGAAATCATCTTATTTTCGTGGACCACCTTTGCTTCCAGCACCGTGCAATACCAACCAGCCAAACGGTCAATGTCGCTGGTGCGTAGGACGAAATGTGCAAGTCTCGCTGGTGCAGCCATAATTCATCCCCCGGCCCTATGCCTTTTCGGCGGTTGCGATCCAATTTCTAAGTTCATCGTACGCCTCGAGACACGGCAACATGGGATATTTCTCTGGAAGACCTGTTGCGGCCCGAAACAAGCAGCCCGCATCGGCTTGCTGGAGCATCGCCAAGTCGTTGTGGGAATCCCCGACCGCTGTGACGTGGTAACCCAACCCTTGGTAGCTCTCAACAGCTTTTCGTTTCGCGTCATTGATTCGAGCAACGAATTCAACGACACGGTCCATTTCTAGGGTCAAGTCGTGGCACAGTAAATGTGGATAGCCAAGTTCTTTCATCAGGTGATCGGCAAATTGTTCGAAGGTGTCAGACAAAATGACGACCTGATAGTCGCGACGGAGTTGGTCAAGAAATTCTTTAGCGCCTTCTAATGGCTTAAGCGTCGAAATGACCTCACGAATTAGAGCCAACCCGATCCCATTGGCCGACAGAATCGATATGCGATGCTCCATAAGTTTTTGGTAGTCAGGTTCATCTCGTGTGGTGAGCCGCAGTTCAGGTAGTCCCGTATGGGTCGCTACAGCTATCCAAATCTCGGGTGTGACTACCCCTTCCATATCTAATGCGATGATTCGTTGCACAATCAGACAGCCTTGCATCTATTCGGGGCGGAATACCAAATCGAAACTCGGAACCACTACCGTATCTATATGGCTACTAGCCAAAGCCACGACGAACTTGTCAATTCCATGACTGGTGGAATGGTTTCTCAACAGTCACCTTTCGTCGCGACCGATAATTTTCGACCAGACGGGCGGCCAACGTCTGATTTGCGGTCAGAGTTGCGAACCATCGACAACCTCCGAAACGCGTGGACCTGTGTCTCCTCAATCGCGATGCCTGTCCTTCTTGTTGTTGGCGCTTTGTGGCTTGATCACTGGCTTTCAACCCTTGTTGCCGTCTTGCTCATGGGGTTCGTTCAAAATCGAATGTTTATCCTCCATCACGAAGGTGCACACCGTCTCCTGTTCACAAGTCGAAAAGTCAACGACCTTGTGGGGATCACACTCTTTGGTTGGCTTTCCTTCGGTACGGGGACCCATGCTTATCGTCGAGCCCACGTGAACCATCATCGGGATGAGTTCGGGCCCAAAGAGCCGGATTTTTTGCTGTACGCCTTTTATCCGATCACCACGGCTTCGATGCGAAGGAAACTTCGACGAGATGCAACCGGTGTTTCCGGCTACCGAATCTTGCGTCCACGATTGACTGGGCTCTTCAACAAGCGATTCTGGGTCAACAGTGCTCGTTTCTACATCGGGCAGCTGGTGATATTGATACTTTTTGCGGCCACCGGGAACCCACTCGCCTACTTCTATTTGTGGCTGCTGCCGTTTATGACGGTCTACCAAGTGGTGAACCG
>SGYJ01000008.1 GCA_004214275.1 Acidimicrobiales bacterium
AGGGAGGTTCCGATGTTTCCCTTAGGGACGGTGCTTCTTCCGGGAGCCATTCTTCCACTGCACGTATTCGAAGACCGTTACCGAGAATTAACTGAGTACTGCCTCAGGAACGAAGCTCAGTTTGGAGTTGTTTTGATTGAGCGAGGGCATGAGGTCGGTGGGGGCGATGTGAGGGCTGCCGTCGGCTGCTTGACGGAGATCATCCAACATGAACGTTTGTCGGACGGAAGATCAAATTTGGTTGTTCTGGGCACTTCAAGGATCAACATAAAAGAGTGGAAATCAGATGACCCATACCCAATGGCTCTGGTCACAGAAATTGTCGAGACTTCCAGCGACGACTCACTAGTTCGAGCACTGGGGGTGTTGCGGCGTCTGTGTGAATTCGTCGAAGGAGCACAAAGTCAGGGTTACAAGATGCCACTTATCGATGAAGAGGCCGTAGCCGTAGGGATTGAAGTCACTGAACTGACCTTTCGGATAGCTAACCTGACTCCATCTGGACCCTTTGACCGGCAAAGAGTATTGACAGCCTCTAGTTGTGACGAAAGATTGGACATAATCGAAGAGCAGCTCCAGGGTCTGGAAGAAATTCTCGCAACCGAGTGAGGTGAGGAGTAAGTCTCGGTGGTGTCGGGTCGTGAGTCTGGCATGCTGAAGATTAGAAAGTCCGAGCTGGTAGGCACTATGGCACGTGAAAACAGAGGACTAAAGGCTGACTTCGATGGTCTAGTTTCAACCTTGCGCGCCTACGTAAAACAAGAGACGCTTGGCCCAATACGAGGACTGGGGCGTTATTTGGGTTTTGGTTTAGCAGGTACCGTTTGTTTCGCTATAGCTGAGGTCTTTTTGTTACTTGGGGTGGTCCGTGTTTTACAAACAACAACTACAACCTTCAGAAACAATCTAAGTTTCATCCCCTATCTCGCAGGGGTGGCCGCTTCGGTAACGTTTATGTGTTTAGCGGTCCTAGCTCTGAAGCACGATGGAAAGCGACACGCTAATGACTGACCGCAGTAGTGAATCCGATTCGCAGATTACGGCGGACGATTTACGTGAGCGCTTCAGCCGCCTAACTGGGGAGTCGGATGAAACTCCCACCTCCATCCAACGCCCAGGCCTTGTTGCGGGAGCGATACTGGTTTCTGGAATGTTGGTCATCGCCTTTCTTTTTGGTCGCCGGTTGGGACGTAAACGGTCCACCTTTGTGGAGATCGTTAGGGTCTAATGAAGATAAATGATGAAATTAGTGAGATTGGTTTGAGTCGCTTCATTAAGGCTTCTTGGGGTCGGGGACGGCACGGGAGTGGTCTTTGGATGGCGTTAGCAATTGTTGCTGCGACCATGAGGATCCTCCGTCTTTTAAGCAAACGGAAGCCAAGGACCGTGCACCGGAGGGAACTGATGCCCGGTCAGTCAGTCAGGATTGATCATCTCCAAAGAAAGCAAATTGGTAACGGCTGATGGCCGATAAGGGCCCGAAATTGGTAACCGGAGAACGGATCGTCCTGATCGACAATCGACAACGGCGTTACCTAGTCGAATTAAAAACGGGAGGAGAGTTTCATTCTCATGCAGGGGTTGTTCCCCACGATGAGATCATCGGGAGCCTTGAAGGAAGCGAGTATCGGACGGCTTCTAACGCTCGCTTCGTCGGGTTGCGACCAACCCTTAGTGATTATGTATTGAAGATGCCTAGAGGCGCTCAGGTTATTTACCCAAAGGATCTCGGACCGATTCTTATGTTGGCTGACGTGTCGCCAAACCAGTGGGTATTCGAATCCGGTGTGGGTTCGGGGGCGCTATCGACTGCACTTTTGAGGGTGGGTGCTCATGTGACTGGGTACGAGATTCGGGAAGACTTTGCCGAAACCGCAAAATCTAATGTTGAGAAATTTCTCGGGCCCGAGGCAATGGAGCGTTACGACCTCAAAATCCATGACGCATATGAACCCCATGCCGATGTCGGCTTCGATCGGGCTGTTCTGGATCTTCCAGAACCTTGGCAGGTGGTCCCACATCTAGAGACGTCGCTGCGTAGCGGCGGGATTCTGGTTGCATACAACCCTTCAATAATTCAGGTTCAAAATTTGCGAAAGCGTCTGAGTGAAGGGCCATGGGCCTTGACCGAAACAGTGGAGGTTCTGAACCGCACGTGGCATGTAGAAGGGCATTCAGTACGTCCCGACCACCGGATGGTCGCACACACGGGCTTCTTGACACACGCCCGTTTAATAGAAGCCTGAGTGATGCGCCATGGTCTTTGACGTAGTCGCTGGCGTTTTTCTTGCTTTGGCAGCAATCGCTGGCTGGCGAGGAGGCCTTATAGGTCGCCTCGGGGCGTGGGTTGGATTTGCAGCCGGTGGTTTAGCTACCGCTCGCTGGGTTGGTTCAGGTATCGAACTAGTAAATATCGATGGGCAGAACCAGCGACTTGCCATTGCTGCTGCTGCGGTCCTTCTTGGGGCACTACTAGGCCACGGGGTGGGGCGACGCTTAGCGCGAGGTCTCCGCGGTTTAGTTCCTCGTCCCTTCCGATGGGTCGACTCGATAATCGGTGTGTTCGTGGCCGTTGGATTTGTAGGTCTGTTCATTTGGATCCTCCTGCCTCCGCTAGCAGCAGCCAAAGGTTGGCCAGAGCGGCAGTCTGAACAGTCAAAAATTGTTGAGTTCGTCGAGCGGTACACACCGATTACCCCATCAGCAACCGGTTTTCTGGGGGAGCTCTTAGCCGATTGGTCGTCCATCTCGACATTCCGCCCCGAGGAGGGTCCTTTCGATGTAGGCCTGCCCCCAGAACAGATAGCGGTGTCGGCAGAAGTCCTCGAAACAGCAGCAGCGTCCGTCGTTCGAGTTCAAACAACCGCTTGCAGTCAACAACAGAACGGCACAGCTTTCGCTATTTCGCCGGGATTGGTCTTGACGAATGCCCATGTGGTGGCCGGAGCTAAAAAAGTAGAAATTGCGTTACCGGGCGAAGACTTAAAGCCTGCGGCCGTAACTGCTTTTGATCCCGAGCGAGATCTTGCGCTCATCCGAGTCGAAGCTGAGATACCGCCGTTATCGCTTCAAACTCCTTTGGAAGGACAACTAGCAGTCGTCATCGGTCACCCTTTAGGTGGTCCGCTTCGCACAGCCCCGATTCGATTGGTTGAAAAGGTTATTGCCAATGGGGAGGACATTTACAGGTCATTGGAGACGAAGAGAAAGATCTGGTTCGCCGCAGCAAAACTAAAATCGGGAGACAGCGGGGCTCCTGTCATCGACACCAACGGGGACGTGCTGGGCTTAATCTTCGCAATAGCGCCACCCGGAGCTCTGGACCATGAGAGGGCTGCTTACGTCTTAGACAGATCTGAGATAGCAGGCTTGATGGCCGAAGTCGCAGCGTTCGATGAACGAAGCGTTGTTAATACGGGGAAATGTTTGAAATAAAGCTCAGGGGACGAGCTGTCGAAACACTGAGGGTCAGCTAAGCCTCAATGTAGATGCATTCCCCAGGACATTCTTCTGCAGACTCGATAACTGCATCAAGTTGACTGTCGGCGAAATTCGCGAGGGCTTCAGCGCCTCCCGGATCCGACATCACATTGCCATCTTCGACTACGTAGGCCAAGCCATCGTCGAGGAGGGTAAATACGTCAGGCGCTATCTCTTCACAGAGACCGTCGCCCGTACACAGATCTTGGTCAATCCAGACCTTCATGTTGGTGCCTTTCTTCTTCGTGCAAGACAGCTCGGCGGTTCCACGGGAAAACTCCACTTAGGGTCAAGCGGAGCGATTACTAATTTACCCTGATCCGAAGGAGTAGGCACATCTTTCTTCAAAGGTTCCGTCGAAAGGATTTACTTGGTTGAGCCACTTCTAGCTCGGATTCGTGTAGCTTCCCGTCCAGACACCAGCATTGCCTGAGGATCGCTATGTCAACCCAAGACGATATGAGTGACAAAGAAAGCACTCCAGGCGAGTTGTCCGCGCTCCGAAGTCAAATACGGGCTCTCGAGTCAGAGGTAGGTCTTCTTCGACGCAAGCTGGTCGATACGCCAAAGAGAGTCACCACCCTCGAGGAGCGTCTTCTTGAAACCAAGGGCCAGCTTGCTCAGGCGGTTTCGCAGAACGAAAAACTGACCTTCACCCTTCGCGAGGCCAGAGAACAAGTAGCGACCCTGCGAGAAGAAGTAGAGAAGTTAACGCAGCCCCCTTCTGCTTATGGGACCTTTATCGGTACCAATGATGATGGAACGGTCGATGTCCATACGAACGGCCGCAAGGTCAGAGTCAGTCTCCATCCCGATCTTCGAGGATCAGAACTTGAGGCCGGAGCAGAGGTAGTTCTGAACGAATCGCTGAATGTGGTTATGTCGCGTGATCCAGGAACTTCAGGCGAGGTAGTTGTCCTGAAAGAAGTTCTGTCTGACGGTCTGCGAGCGCTAGTGACGGGCCGCGCCGACGAAGAACGAGTAGTCGATCTGGGGGATCACCTAAAAGAACAGAAAATGAGGGCAGGGGACAGCTTGCTGTTGGATGCCCGAGCCAACCTGGTTCTTGAGCGGTTGCCCCGACCAGAGGTCGACGAACTACTTTTGGAAGAGGCACCAGATGTCACCTACGCAGCTATCGGTGGTTTGGACGGACAAATTGAGCAGATCACAGATGCAGTCGAACTTCCGTACCTGCATCAAGACCTTTTCCGGGAATATGACCTGCCAGCACCTAAAGGGATCCTTCTCTATGGGCCTCCTGGATGCGGCAAGACACTCATCGCTAAGGCCGTAGCGAATTCTCTAGCGAACAAGGTCGCGGAGGCCTCGGGGGATAAGGACGCTCAAAGTTTCTTTATCAACATAAAAGGCCCCGAATTACTCAATAAATACGTGGGTGAGACAGAACGACAAATTAGACAGATCTTTCAACGGGCTAGAGAAAAGGCCAGTGAAGGTTGGCCCGTCATCGTATTTTTCGATGAAATGGAGTCCCTGTTCCGGACCCGGGGGAGCGGAATTAGTTCCGACATGGAGTCAACGGTGGTACCTCAGTTACTCGCTGAGATCGATGGAGTTGAAGGTCTGAGGAACGTGATCGTGATCGGCGCGTCAAACAGAGAGGACTTGATCGATCCAGCGATTCTCCGACCCGGTCGCCTCGATGTGAAGATCAAGATTCAGCGGCCCGATGAGACCGCAGCCTCCGCGATCTTTTCGACTTATCTAACCCAAGAGCTGCCGATCGATCCGATCGAGATTGAAGAACTTGGTGGCGGTGAGCCCGACAAAACAATCAGGGTCATGATCGAGCGCACTGTTGAAGAGATGTACCGCCCCGAGGATCACAACCAGTTTTTAGAGGTCACCTACCAAAATGGTGACAAGGAAGTTATGTATTTCAAAGACTTCGCGTCCGGGGCAATGATCGAAAATATTGTGCGACGATCTAAGAAAACAGCAATAAAGCGTTCGATTGCAACTGGAAGCTACGGGATTCGGTTAGACGATTTATTGGGTTCGATTCGCCAGGAATATAAAGAGCATGAGGATCTTCCGAACACAACGAATCCTGATGATTGGGCAAAGATTTCAGGGAAAAAAGGTGAACGAATTGTGTTCATCCGCACGCTGCTCAGTGGTGACGACGAATTCGACGGCGAAGGTGGCCGAGCGATCGAACGAGTTCAAACAGGTCAATATCTCTAAAACCTCTCGACGCAGCTAAGGTCAGGCTGTGGCAGTTCATAAGGTTCTAGGAATAGAGACGGAATTCGGGATCTTGCATCGCAACGATGGTGAGTCAAACCCTGTTGCCGCCTCGTCAATGATCATCAATGCCTATGTAAATGGCTTTCTAGAACGGCGCGTAGGCTGGGATTTTGAAGACGAGCACCCAGGCGTTGACGCGCGAGGTTTCAACGAATTTGACGCACTTGCGCCGGAAATAGAAACCCACTTGGTCAACGCAGTACTTACTAACGGTGCTCGCTACTACGTAGATCACGCTCACCCTGAACTCTCGACACCAGAATGCACCGACGCACTGCAATGCACTACTTACGATAGGGCCGCAGAAGAAATCTTGATTCGCTCGATGGAAAAGGCCAATGAGCTCCTCCCTGAAGGAGAGGAACTGGTTATCCACAAGAACAATAGTGACGGCAAAGGCAACAGCTACGGGTGTCACGAAAACTATCTGGTGGATCGGGCTGTTCCCTTCGGGCGCATAGTTCAGCAGGTCATGCCGTTCTTCATTTCTCGGCAAGTATTTTGTGGCGCCGGGAAAATAGGTTCAGAAGCGCCGGGGCTGACCCATGCCGACGTTCCCTTTCAGATAACTCAGCGAGCCGATTTTTTCGAAGAGGAAGTAGGCCTTGAAACAACCCTAAAAAGGCCGATTGTCAATACGCGAGATGAGCCGCATGCCGATAGCAAGAAGTACCGAAGACTCCACGTAATCGTGGGCGACGCCAATATGAGTGAGCTACAGACTTATCTCAAACTGGGTACCACGGCGATCGTTTTAGCAATGATCGATGATGACATGGCACCTGACGACTGCGTTTTTGAGACTCCTGTGCAAACCCTCCGACAGGTCAGCTATGACATCGACTTGGCAATGGTTCATCGTTTGGCCAACGGCCAGAAGGTGTCAGCCCTTGATGTCCAATGGGCTTATTACGCCGCCGCAGAAAAATGGGCGGATCGCCATGGTTTCGAAGTAGTCGGGGGTGAGACCATCGGTAAGGACCTAATGAGCCGGTGGAACGAAGTCCTCGTCGCACTTGAGAGCGACCCGGATTCACTTACTGATTCCATCGACTGGATAGCTAAACGTCGACTGTACGAGGGGTACCGTTCCAGGCATGACCTTGATTGGTCGGATCCTAAGCTTGCGGCCCTCGATTTGCAGTACCACGACTTAAGACCAGACAAAGGTCTCGCTCGGCGCATAGGGCTTAAGCGAATATCTATCGATTCCGAGGTTGAAGCTGCCGTAGACAGCCCACCACCTTCGACTCGCGCATATTTTCGAGGCCGTTGTCTTGAGCGATACCCAGACGAGATTGTCGCTGCAAATTGGGATTCCATGGTCTTCGACGTCGGCAGTGACCCGCTGCGTCGCGTGCCAATGCTGGAGCCTTTGAGGGGAACCGCAGCGCACGTCGCTAACTTGTTAGATGAGTGTGACAATGCAGCTGAGCTATTACGGCGCTTGGGGACATGAGAACCCAATAGAATTATGAAAGCAGGAGGCTTTTCATGGCTGAACAAGAACAGAGACGCCAATCGGCGCCACGAACCGACGAGGTCGAGGTAGAGGACGAGGCACGCGGTGACTCTGGAAAAGAGCTGAAAGCGGACTTGGATGACCTGCTTGACGAGATAGACGACGTACTTGAAACCAACGCTGAGGAATTCGTCAAGAACTATGTACAAAAGGGCGGCGAGTGAGTCCTATGCCGCTCTACGTTCCGGGTGAAGACCCTGGAACCGACTTCTTAAATCTGCTTCGCCAAAATGGTCTCGACCCATTTCCAACTAGTTTGCCGGGCACAATCGACGCTGGTCACGCCACGACCGTGCTGGCATTGCGATGTGCCGGGGGAGTTGTGGTGGCAGGAGATCGGCGAGCAACGGCTGGGCATCTCATCAGCCACCGTGACATGCAAAAGGTTTTTCCTGCCGACGAACATTCGGCAGTCGCCATCGCCGGTGCAGCAGGACCAGCCATCCAGATGGTACGCGTATTCCAGCTGCAACTTGAGTACTACGAAAAGATCGAAGGTAAGCCGTTGACGTTGGAAGGTAAAGCGAACCAACTTGCAGAGATGCTCCGAGGTCACCTTCCGCAAGCGATGCAAGGCTTAGCTGTCGTTCCAATCTTCGCTGGTTTTGACCAGGCCCGTGAGACTGGCCGCCTCTTCCAGTTCGATGTGACCGGTGGCCGCTACGAAGAACAGGATTACGCAACGAGTGGGTCAGGAAGTCTTCATGCCGGCACGGTTGTAAAACTTGGATATCGGTCGGACCTATCTGAGTCAGAGGCGTTGTCGCTTGCAGTCAAGGCACTTTGGCACGCAGCAGATGAAGACAGTGCCACAGGCGGCCCAGACCCCATAAGAGGTATCTATCCGGTCCTGGCAGTCATAACGAATCAAGGGTTTCGCCAATTGAGCGATGAACAGTCAGGAGCGGTATTCGCTGACTTTAGAGAAGAACTAGCAGAAGGGTAAAAGCAGATATGGCGATGCCTGGCATGTACGTAAGCCCCGAACAGTTAATGCAAGATCGAGCTGACTACGCGCGAAAAGGAATCTCACGCGGCCGGAGCCTGGCCGCTGTTGAACATCAAGGTGGTATAGCACTCGTCGCAGAGAACGCAAGCTCGACTCTAAGGAAGGTTTCGGAAATATACGATCGCATAGCCTTCGGTGGCGTCGGTAGGTACAACGAATTTGACCAACTCCGGATTGCAGGCGTTCGCTACGCCGAACTCAAGGGCTACCAATACAGCCGAGAGGATGTCGACGCCCGCAGCCTCGCAAATCAATACGCCCAAATGCTTGGCCAGATCTTTACTCATGAGATGAAGCCCATGGAAGTCGAAATCGTTGTGGCCGAGATTGACTCCGACGGAACGCCTGAGCTCTACCGCATCCAATATGACGGTACCGTTGCCGACGAACAACACTGGTGTTGTATTGGCGGAGATTCAGAAGCAGTACTGGATCGACTGAGCGACGGCTGGTCTCAAGAGCTTGACCGCGATGCGGCAGTGAGGCTTGCTGTCCAGGCGTTAGCTGGACCTGATCGCTCACTATCTGCGGAGGAGCTTGAAGTGGCTGTGCTGGCTGCGGGTAATGGTCGACGTTGCTTTAGAAGACTCGACGACGCGGAGACAGAAGGCCTTTTGGCGGTCTAAATAATCCAAACCTATGTCGGTTGTTCGGCCACCTGTTCGCCTAGATCCGAAGAAGTAACGATACGGTGTGCTCGTGCAGCGAAGGATCATGGGCCTAGAAAATGAATACGGTGTGACCTGCACCATTCGCGGCCAAAGAAGACTTAGTCCTGACGAAGTTGCACGGTATCTATTCCGGCGAGTGGTTTCCTGGGGCCGCTCAAGCAACGTTTTTCTAGCAAACGGTGCCCGCCTTTACCTTGATGTGGGTTCTCATCCGGAATACGCCACGCCGGAATGCGACTCGATCTACGAGGTTATTTGTCACGATCGAGCAGGTGAGCGCATCTTAGAACGACTCGTTGATAACGCAGAAGAGCGGCTAGCGGAGGAAGGAATTACAGGAAGCACTATCTATTTATTCAAAAACAACACAGATAGCGCTGGCAACAGCTATGGCTGCCATGAGAATTATCTAACGAGCCGCAGGGATGATTTTTCGAATTACGCGGAGGTACTAATCCCATTCCTGGTGACGAGGCAGATCTACACCGGAGCCGGCAAAGTTCTCCAAAGCGCGCGTGGTGCTATGTACAGCATTGCTCAGCGAGCCGAACACATCTGGGAGGGAGTTTCGAGCGCCACAACGCGAAGCCGCCCAATCATCAACACGCGAGACGAACCTCACGCAGACGCTGAGAGGTTTAGACGCCTTCACGTAATCGTTGGTGACTCGAACATGAGTGAATACACATCGTTTCTGAAGGTTGGGGCAACGGCCCTCCTACTAAGAATGATGGAAGACCCAGGTGTCGTACTGCGAGACTTAACCCTTGAAAACCCCATTCGAGCGATTCGGGAGATAAGTCACGACATCACTTGTCGACGGCGAGTCCGCCTAGCAAGCGGGAGAGAGGCCAGTGCATTCGAAATTCAATCAGAATACTTAGAGCGCGCTCAGCGTTTCGCTGAGCATAACGACCTCAACCCCGAAGAAAAACAAGCGTTGGCAATGTGGGAGCACTGCATGGATGGGATCGAACAAGACCCGCTGACTCTAGACCGAGAGGTTGATTGGGTAATTAAGTACCACCTGATTGAACGCTACAAAAATAAACACGACCTTGATCTGGGTGACTCTCGCACAGCTTTGTTGGACCTCCAATATCACGACGTCAATCAAAATCGAGGTTTGTTCTACCTCATGCAACGCAAAGGATTAGTGGAGCGCATTCTCAACGATAGTGATGTCGAAACAGCGATAGAGCATCCGCCGCAAACCACCCGGGCCAAGCTTCGTGGTGATTTCGTGCGGCAAGCTAAAGAGAAGAAGCGCGATTACACGGTGGACTGGGTCCATCTGAAGTTAAACGATCAAGCACAAAGGACGGTGCTGTGTAAGGACCCGTTCTTGGCTGAGGACGAACGAGTCGATGCGCTCATAGCGTCGCTGTAAGAGTTAATAATGCCAAGATTTGATGCTGGTCGAGTTGCGCAAATAGTTTCCGAAAGAAGTGGACTACAGCGTCTACTTCTGGATGACGGGACAAGAGCATACGTACTAACCGAAGTAGTTGGGTCTGCAAGCAAGGGAGACCTTGTAATTGTCAACACGACAGCCGTTGACCTTGACCTAGGAACTGGGGGCTGGCACGTCGTCCACTGGATCGACGGAAATGACGGTAACTCCAAGGAGCATCAAGGGAGAGTACTTAAGGCGCGATATTTGTCCGAGCAGACGGAAGTAGATCCACAGGTGTCAGAACGGTCCGATCTCGTCGGGGCCCGAGTTCTGCTTTGCATTCTGCACAGCCATATTGGGGCCGTAGCGGTAGCGATGTCTTCGCCACAGGTTGGGTATCTGATGACCGACCAAGCGGCGCTGCCTCTTGCGCTCAGCGACCTTGTCGCCGAATTGACCTCGGCTGAGCTTGTTGCGAGGACTGCCACAGTTGGACAAGCGTTTGGCGGCCAAATTGAAGCAGTGAATGTCGCTTCTGGTGTTGGCGCTCTGATGGATAGTGGGAGCAGTCAGATTCTTCTCGGGGCAGGCCCGGGCCACGTAGGCACCGCTTCTGAACTGGGCTTTTCTGCTATGGAACTAGCTGGACATGCTTCGGTTCTCCACGCGCTCGGAGCTGAGGTTGCGCTTTGTGTTAGAGCGTCCGAGGTAGATGAACGACAACGTCATAGGGGTATAAGCCACCACGTGAGATCACTCTTGAAGGCTATTCCTGTTGAAATAAACGTGCCGGTTCCCCATGGAGAAGACGCTTCTTGGGTTACAGAACTTGGGCATTGCGCTCAATTCGCGGAGCCAGTTGACGTAGCAAAGGCCCTAAGTATGAGTGGAGTTGCGATCACCAGTATGGGTGAACCCTTATATCAAGATGAGTTTGCGTGTTCCTACCTAGGCGCCGCAGCCTCATGGCTTTTGGAGATGGAGTGATGGGCAGACTCTCTTCGATTTCTTTCTGGATAAGAAAGCCGTCCAGGAAGAGTTGGAAACCGATTCGCGAATGGGCTGGCGTGGTTTTGGTGGCATTGATCGCCGCCTTTGGTATTCGCGCGACCCTCGTTCAGACCTACTTCATACCGTCAGAATCGATGGCTCCCACTTTAGAGGTCGGAGATCGGCTGATGGTCTACAAGCTGGCTTTCAGTTTGGGGGATGTTGATAGGGGCGATTTAGTCGTCTTCAACCGACCACCAGCGTTAGAGGAGACTGAGCTAAAGGATTTTGTTAAGCGAGTTGTCGGACTTCCAGGGGAACGAGTGTCAGCCGAAAATAGTGTGCTCCTAATTAACGGTTCGCCCCTCGAAGAGCCGTACTTGGCTCCTGGGGTTTGGACACAGGATTTCGCAGAGCTTGAAGTCCCTCAAGGGCATGTGTTCGTGATGGGCGATAACCGGTTTAACAGCCGTGATAGTCGTTGGTTTGGCCCGATCAGCGAAGATCTGTTAGTCGGGGAAGTCTTCATTCGTCTGTGGCCGTTCACATCATTTGGTCGCCCATAGATAAACGGTCGACATCACTGGGCTTGCACAAAGCCTGTTTGGAGCCGGTCTACATGGTCGCTGTGGACTCCGTCGATACCCATTCGTACGAGATCCCGGATGACGCGTACATGTTGTGCGTCCCAAGCGATGCAGTAGCGATTGAAACGATGAAATAGCGTCGTCAACCCTCCGCTCCAATCACTGTGATGAAGATTTACGGCGTCAATCCCAGCAGCTGCTAGCTCCGCGGCTCGGCGTTCCGGCCCATCTTTCATGTGTTTGAGGCGTGTTGAGTTGACCAATCGGGCATGGGTTCCTGGCCTTGAGTCAGCGAGGAGCTCCCACGATGGATGACATAACCACAGCCGCGCCTCGGCTTGATAGTCACGGGCGAGGCCGATCACCCCAATGAACGCGTCTTCATCCTTTAGGTCGATTGATAATTCAAAATTCGCACCACAAGTTTGATACAGATCCTCTAGTGAGGGGATATGGCTGGGCAAATCAACGCGAAGGATTTTAGAGATTGGCTTTCGTCGTATGCCAGTACGGATAACGCCATCATGATCCAACACGGGTACTCCGTCGCTCGTGAGCCAGACGTCGGTTTCCAGCCCAGTTGCACCGAGGCGAAGCGCTAAGCCGAATGCTTCCAAAGTATTTTCTGGTGCGTTGGCCCGCGCTCCCCGGTGAGCAAATTGAATAGCGGGGTTGCGAAGCGACGGAAGACGTTGTTGCACGGAAACATCATTCTTCATTACTACCGAGACGCGCAAGATTGGCTCTAACGTGGCGATGTGGTCATCTTCGCTCTCTTAGCTGCAGTTGTCCTCTGTGCAGGGTTTGTATTTCTCTGGCGCATGACGTCGACCGTGAAGGCAGAGGTACGGACAACCCTCAGAGGATTAGATAAGGCGTCGGTTGCTTTGGGTGGGATCTCCCGAGAAATTGAACGTGCCGAAGTTCATTTGGCGCGGCTAACGAATCTGCGTGTCAGGCGTCTTGTGGTGCGTCGTATCTTTAGTCGGCCTCGACGACGTCTCCCAAGGCGCCATAGGACCTAGCCTCATTGTTGTGAATCTCACGCCCAACGAGATACTGATTATTTGCCTAGTGGCGTTGATTGCTCTGGGCCCCAAACAGCTCCCTGAAACGGCACGTAAAATTGCAAAGGGCTTCGGTGAATTGCGGCGACACAGCTCGCAGCTCCGAGCCGAGTTCACGTCGGTAGTTGATCAGGCAGTCGAGGAATCGCACGACGAAGAACTTCTACGCCAAGCCAAGGAAACCAACGACTGCCCACCGCAGGACGTAAACCCTAGAGAACCGCAATGAGGTTTTGGAAGAGACCAACATCTCCTCCAGCTACGTTTTGGGATCATGTAGCGGAACTTCGCATGCGGCTGATTGGGAGCATGGTCGCTGTCGCGCTGGCCTCCCTGGTTGGGTTGATCTGCTACAACTGGTTGCTCGAAAATATTTTTCTCCCACCGTATTGCCGAGTGCTTGAGGGGCAGGGAATTGACCGGGTGTGCACCTTGGTCATTACCGAACCATTAGACGGCTTTAAAACGCGGATACGTGTCTCTGTGTACGTAGGGATTCTTATCGCTATGCCGATTTTGCTGTGGAATTTGTGGCGGTTCATTACGCCGGCTCTCGATAGGCGCGAAAAGCGGTATGCCGTCCCATTCGTGTTAAGTGGCGTTCTTCTTTTTGTTTGCGGCGCTGTTGTTGCCTACGCAACGTTCGAACGCGCCCTCGAGTTTCTTATCTCGTTCGGTGGAGACACCGTGGATCCGTTGTTCTCTCCTGGTGCGTATCTCGGTTTGATGACCTACATGATGATTGCTTTCGGCGTTGGATTTGAGTTCCCGATTGTGTTGGTTTTTCTGCAGCTGGCCAGAGTGGTCACCCCTAGACAGCTAAGTAGCTCACGGCGATACGCAATCGTTGGAATCGTCGTAGTTGCGGCTGTCATCACGCCCTCAGGTGATCCGGTGTCATTGGCTGCTCTTTCGATACCGATGTATCTCTTTTTTGAACTTTCGATTCTTGTTGGGTTGTTACTTGAGCGCTCGCGGCGCCGCAGAGAAGGCATCGTAAACACATGATCAACGATCCGATTGCAACAGAGTCGAATTTGCTCCGAGAGCGTGGAGTGACAGCGGATGATTTCCAGATGCGCAGTTTCGTTGCGATTGACAGCGGGTCTTCCGTGCTGGTCGCCGCCCCCACGTCGTCAGGTAAGACGTTGGTGGCTGAGTATGCCATTGAAAAGACCCTGGCGGCAGGTAAGACAGTCGTTTACACAACTCCAATCAAGGCGCTTTCGAATCAAAAGTTTAAAGATCTTTGTAATTGGCTAGGTAAAGAAAAAGTAGGCCTCCTTACGGGCGACAACGCGATACGCCCTAACGCTCAGGTGGTTGTCATGACTACCGAAGTACTTCGAAACATGATCTACACGGGCAGTTCGGCCCTAGAAAGCCTTGGATTGGTTGTCCTAGATGAGGTTCATTTCCTCCAAGACCCCTATAGAGGGCCTGTTTGGGAAGAAGTCATTATGCAGGTGCCACAGTCGGCGCGTTTGGTCTGCCTTTCGGCGACAGTAAGCAATGCCCAAGAATTGGCTGGATGGATTGGGGAGGTCCATAGCGAATGCGAAGCGATCATTGAGACGACCCGGCCAGTTGAACTCCATGATCACTTTCTGGTTTTCGACAAACGACACAGGCGGGTCCAGGAATTTAGAACGCTCAGAAATGGTGAAAGAAATTTCGAAGTTGAGCGATACCTCGGCAAGATGAGCGAACAGAGAAGCCGAGGTCCTCAAAGACGCGGAGGCGCCGTTGGGCGCCCTCGTAGAAACGAGGTCATAACCCATCTCGATGAGTCAGACCGACTGCCAGCCATTTTCTTCGTCTTTTCCAGGCAGGGCTGCGATGACGCTGTCCAAAGTTGTCTGGACCATAACGTTCATTTTCTCGACGGACGCGAGAAGTCTCGAGTGGAACAAATTGTCGAGCAACATATAGAGGAGATCTCAGAAGCAGATCTAGCGCTCCTAAATTATGAGAAATGGTTGGATGGTTTGAAGTGCGGAATAGCTTCACACCACGCTGGAATGGTCACACCTTTCAAAGAAGCAGTTGAAGACTGCTTTACGGCGGGCCTGTTGAAAGTGGTCTTCGCAACTGAAACCCTTGCAATGGGCGTCAACTTGCCAGCAAGGTCGGTCGTGGTCGAACAGTTGAGTCGCTTCAGGGGAGAGGGCCACGTGGTTCTCACACCGGGCGAATACACGCAGCTAACGGGTCGAGCGGGCCGTCGAGGTATCGATTCGACCGGCCACGCATACTCGCTGTGGAGTCCCTACGAATCCTTTAGCCAGCTAACGCAACTAGCCCAAAGTAATGAATTTGTTTTGGAGTCGGCATTCCGACCGACCTATAACATGGCCGCCAATCTCATGGCTCGAGCCCAGCGCGATGAAGCGCTGACTCTCTTAGAGAAATCATTTGCTCAATATCGCGCCAACGGTCACGTAGTTCGATTGAAAAAGGAGTTAGAAAAGGGCCAGGCATCGCTGAAGACCGCTCAAGTAGAGCTCCAACGGTTAGGGGTCGTCGACAATAAGCCTGCAACTGACAAAAAAACGTCCAGTTCCGATGTCTCGACGTCCTTGCAACAACTTCGACCAGGCGCAGTGATAGCCCGGTTACACGGCAGCGAGACTCAGTATCTCCTGGTGTTGGGGACCACGAGCAGACGCGGAGGAGAGCGTCGAGTTCGAGTTGTTACCCCTAGGGGCAAGGTAATGATGCTGACAGTCAATGATTTTGATGCCGGACCCGAGGTCCTGTCGGCCCTCGAGCTCCCAAAGCCCTATGCACCGAACCGGCGCGAATACCAGCGCACAGCGGCCAAACTACTCAAACAGCAGCTCACAGAATTGGGCATCTTAATAGAAGTACGCCACCCGGATAGAGACCTCCGCGCCGAGCGGATGAAAGCTCACCGACGGGTTGAAACAGCTGAAGGTCGTATTTCCACCGTTCGAGAACAGATGGCGGTTGCTGAAGGCGGGTTAGCACGCTCACTAGTGGCCATCGAAGAGATCATGGAGATCTTCGAGTGCGCTGCATCTTGGCAGCTCAGTCCACGCGGCGAAATATTGCAAGGCATCTTTCACGAAATGGATCTGCTGGCCGCACTCTGCGTGGATGGAGCGGTCTTCGATGACGTCTCGCCACCTGAATTAGCAGGTCTGATCTCGGTGTTGACCTATGAACACAGAAGTCGGCTTGAGCCTCCGGCACCATGGTTTCCGAACCAGACCTCCAAACAGAAGGCAGAACAAATCCTCAGGTATAGCGGCAAAATTCGTCACGAGGAAAACAAACGAGGCCTCCCGGAAAGCAGAGTTCCCGACCCAACGATTTTTGGCCAGGTGCACGGGTGGGCGTCGGGTCATGAGCTGAGCGAGGTGTTGGATGACGACACCCCGGCAGGCGACTTTGTGAGGAATATCCGCCAAGTGATTGACCTCGTTGGTCAACTCGCGGATACGACGCATTCACAGACCTTAAAAAATAATGCGATTGAGGCTGGCCGCCTCCTCGACAGGGGGTTGGTTTCAGCAGCGGCCCGGATTCAAGATAGCGATGGAGATGATTGGCGCTTGGATGACCATTAAGCGTGGCCAAGATTGGGGAATCCCAGCTCAACCCGGTGGCGCTGATCAATTTGCGGCGAGCGACACGGAGTTGAGAGCCATCGTCGAAGCAAATTCCAGCCACCGGGCCCCTATCCCAGTCGTTGGCCTCACCGGTGGCGACCTTTGGCGGGCACTAGGCGCACCTGCAGGAGGACGCCGTCGTTTGCAGAGCAAAGAAGCTCGCGAGGTATCGATTGACGTAATAGATGTTTGCCTAGGGGATCAGAACTACATCGCAGTTGCGCACATCTTTTTTCTAACCAGCTGGTGGCGGGGTCCGGTCACTGCAGTTATGAATTCAGAATGGCGCGGTCGCTGGCGAGTTGCACCACGGGCCCACCCCAACGATGGTTGGCTGGACGTCTTAGCCGGTGATTTGCCAATTCGACAACGTGTCCTGCTACGAGAGCGACTGATTACAGGGGACCACCTTCCCAACTCAGCTATTAGATCAGGACGAATAAAAGAATTTAGCCAAGAATTTTCTCGACCAACACGAGCCATATTGGATGGAGTTGATGAGGGTCGACATGATTCTGTCTCGTTAAAAATTCGACCAGACGCACTAACAGTCATTTACTGAAGGACTCGAGGCGGAGGGTGCGCGACTGTGCCGGCGGATCGCTCTACGATCAAGTCTGGCTGACGAATCAGCTCTCACAGTGTCCGCTAACCCGAATCCCACCTTGAACAACTACGCGATAGAACAATTCACTGATACCGAGGAGGATATTCTTCGGCGTTACTTCACGAACCTCGATCAACCAGTGTTCGCACTCGTCAATTTGCCCGAAGTGGTAAAGGGCGCCTTGTTCGCCCGCTACAGCAGGACTCACAAGAGCCTGCGTCGCTTGTTCTTGGATGAGTTCGTCGAGGATCTTGATGTTTCAGGCGACCATTCGATTGATGCAACTGTAGGCCTAGCCAAGGCAGAGGAACTGTACCAACGCGTTTTCGTTGAGTACGGCGATGACTCAGTGGCACAGCTAGGAGGAGTGCATCTCGCGTGTGAGCAGGCATCGAACCTCCTAACCAAGGTTCTCGAATGGGGAAGACTCATGTCTTACCTAGAGCAATCGACGCGCTATCTCAGTTACGACACCAGGATCGATGGCCGATACAGGTACCACCGTGACCCTGACGTCTTGGCTTCACCACTAGGTACTCGTTATGTCGGAGAGATGGACCGGATCTTCGATACGTACGCTGAACTGGTACCGCTGCTTCAAGAATTCTATAAATCACAGCACGCCCAAGGAAGTGACATCGGGGACCTGGCTTATCGTCAAACCATTCGGGCTAAGGCCTTCGACGCTGTCAGAGGCTTACTGCCCGCGGCCAGTCTCTCAAATGTAGGTATATACGGCACAGGACAGGCTTATGAGGCCCTCCTTTTGCGCATGCGCGCCCATTCGCTCCCCGAAGCACGTTCCTACGCCGATCTGATGCTTACCGAACTACGCAAGGTCATTCCCTCCTTCCTGCGGCGCGTGGACGTGGAGGACCGAGGAATCGCTTGGTCCAATTATCTCGAGACAAACCAGACCGCAATGAAGGCCTTCTCTAAGTCGCTTCTCGCTGACGCGGCTCCGAGGCAGGTTGAAGAAGTTGAACTTATCGACTGGGACCCTGATGGTGAGCGCAAGATGCTGGCGGCGATGTTGTACCCCTACAGCCACCTGCCTGAGACGCAATTAGTTGATGTCGTCGACCGTCTCTCCAATGATGAACGTATAGGCCTTATCCGGCGTTACGTCGGTGATAGAGCTAACCGGCGACACCGGCCCGGACGAGCACTTGAACGCCTTGACTATCGGTTCGACATTCTCGGCGATTACGGGGGCTTTAGGGATTTACAACGACACCGCCTTCTTACTATCGAATGGCAGTCCCTCACTCCAGAACATGGTTATGAGGTACCCGAAGCCGTATCCAGTGCGGGCCTAGGCGATCGATACGACGGCGTGATGGAAAGATCGTCCGCCCTCTATCAACTACTCCTCCAAGATTTTCCAGAGCAAGCCTCGTACGCAGTGGCGATGGCTTTTCGAGTTCGGTACGTCATGCAATTCAACGCCCGCGAGGCCTTGCACATGATCGAACTCCGCAGCCAGCCACAAGGTCACCCGAATTATCGGCGAATTGCCCAAGCGATGTACCAACAGATAGCTACAAAGGCCGGCCATTTAGCAGTAGCTGAGATGTTTAGCTATATCGACCTCACTGCGGGCGAAGATGGGCGATTACAAGCCGAGAGAGCGCTCGACGCGCGGCGGTCAACCCAATGATGGAGGGGGTTCGTCTCGCGACTGTGGAAGATTTAGGTGCCTTGGAAGAGTTCGCTGCACAGGCTGTAGAGGAGCAAGTCGAAAACAGAGGCGGAGCGATCTGGAGTAGGCGCGAAACGCGAAACCAGCCTTATAGGGTGAGCCTAGAAGCAGCCCTCAATGACCCCGATCAGGACCTTTGGGTAGGTCTCATCGATGAGGCCGCAGTCGGGTACGCCGTGGCAAGAGCCGAAATCCTTCGAACGGGAGAGATACTAGGGATTGTCTCCGACTTGTGGGTAGAGCCCGCCGCCCGCGAAGTCGGAGTTGGGGAAGCGCTTATTAACGAAATCATTGGGTGGTGCAAAGAGCGAGGTTGCATCGGAATCGATTCGCTGGCTCTTCCCGGTAACCGGGCTACTAAAAATTTCTTCGAGACGTTTGGGTTTAAAGCTCGTCTTCTGACGGTGCACCACCCTTTAAATACTGAGTGATGTGAGTATCCGGAGTTCACCTCTGTGTTGTGTGGGAGCCGTCTTCGTCTGGGAAGGCAAACTGCTACTGATTCAAAGAGGCAAGCCACCCGCCGCCGGGTTTTGGTCGATACCAGGGGGACACGTTGAACATGGAGAAAGTTGGCAAGACGCCGTTGAGCGCGAAGTAAGTGAAGAGACAGCGCTTGAAGCCACTTGTGGTGAGTTAATTGGTTGGGTTGAGAGGGAAGGCGAGGGGCAACGTTATTTGATTGCCGACTTCAAGATCGATGTCGCCCATCCCGACGTCGCAAAGCCAGGCGACGACGCCACAGACCTGTTCTTTGCCGAGAAAGCCGACTTTGAGAACCTCAAGATAACCCCTGGCTTAACGGGTTTTCTACGAAAATATGATCTGATGGACCTCTAACGGCCCTTCCACACGGGATCACGTTTCTCTACGAAGGCGAGAGGCCCCTCATTGAAATCCTCTGTCTTCACGACAACGCGAAAGTGTTCCTTGGTGATTCCCCATCCGTCTTCGTCGGACCTTCCCTGGCTCTCCAACACCACTTTGCGACTTTCGCGAACCGCAATTGGGGCATTTACAACGATCCTTTTCGCCAAGGCAGTGGCTGTTGCAACTACCGCACCGGGTTCACAGAGTTCATTAACAAGCCCTAGCTGAAAAGCACGCTCGGCCGAAATAGTGTCACCGGTTAATGCCAACTCCATCGCCACATTGCGGGCGATCGACGCCGGAAGCCGAAAGAGGCCTCCCGCTCCAGCGATCAGGCTGCGTTTAACCTCCGGAATACCAAAGGTTGCAGAAGATGAGGCGATTACAAGATCGCAAGAGAGCACAATTTCCAAACCCCCAGCTAGGGCGGGACCATCGACAGCTGCGATTAGCGGCTTAGTCCTGGGGTAACGGACGAGACCGGCAAAGCCTCCCTTCTCGGTTTCGATCCTCTTTCCGCTGCTAACCGATTTGAGGTCAGCGCCGGCGCTAAAGACAGGACCGTTGGCCGCGAGAATTCCTACCCAAACATCATCATCTGACTCGAAGTTATCCAAATGAGCTTCAAGTTCTGAAGAAACTTCGTGACTCACGGCGTTCCTTGCTTCAGGTCTATTTAAGGTAAACAGACCAACATTCCCGTGCTTCTCATAAGTGACGACCATTAATTAATTCCCTTTCAGCTGGGCGATTCTTTAGCGGCATCATCGTTCGTCGCAGCTTGCTCCACTGTTTGGTCTGAGGCTTCATCGCTAGCGTCTTCCAACACGAGATCCTCAGCGGAGCCAGGTTCGGATTCAGTGGACATCTGTCCGCCGGCAATATCAGAATCCGTGGTGGTGGAGCTCTCAACTTCAGCATCAGTGACGGGTTCGGCTGAAGATCTACCTCCGTCGGCGCTTCCCTCAGGCGTCTCACTAGCGTTAGTTGGAGGTTTCGGCCGGCTTTTACCTTTCCTTCTCTTACCGCGGCTTCGCTTGACCGGATCGATTCCAAACCGCTTAGCGATCTCAGGTATTCGGTCAGAAATTTTGGTAATTACGTCGATCAATTCTTTACCCGGTTCTGCCGGAATTTGCGCCAGCGCAACATACGGTCGCACAGGAGAAAAGGCGATGGCTTCCAGGACGATTCCCAACCGCTGCTGGCTGACATCTCCACCTAAAGCTTCGTTGGCTTGCACCGTTAGTGTTTCCGCGATGTCGGGCGGCAGTGGGCTGCCCGCCTTTGGTGGGCGAGAGCTAAGCCGCAGAGCGCGAACGACCCGGTCTTCCTTCAGAGCCGAACGAATTTCGTCCTGCCATTCAACCTGGGCTTTTTCAACTCGCTGATTTAGGCCAGACCGAATTTTTTCTGTCAATTCACGACTCTCATCATCGCGGGCAGAGTCCTCAGCGGCTACCAGAACGGTCCGCAGATCCCGAATATCCACATCATCAATAGTCTCCAGGGCGGCATCAGCGCGATCTCTCCACTCGGCAATTTTGAGCTGTGGAAGCAACGCCTCGGCCAGGGTGATCAATGCGTCCGCCCTAACTTCTTCCCCACCTCCTTGTGTCGCACGCTGATTCTGCGCCTCTATCTCTTTGCGAACGGCTGCGATGCCGCCCCGCGATACCTGATCGGCGATAACACGCTGTTCTTCTGGAAGGGTTTCAATGAAGGCCTTCCGGTGAACGCGACCCGGTTTGAGTTTCTTCGCTTTGGGCTTGGGGGGAGTATCCGCTTTCGGTTTACGTTGGCGTCGTTCTCCTTCTTTGTTGCTTCTGCTTTTTGGCTTGGACCGGTTATCGGCGTTATCTCGTTTCGAACCCTTGTTGTTGCGTTTGCCTCCACCCTTACGACGGTCTGATCGCCCCTTACGTGCAAGTTGAGTAGTAACGCCAGCGACCTCCTTTTCGCCACCAATGAGTTCGATGCGCTCGTCGTCAGGTCGACCACTTCGTCCCTTGGGGGGTAACACCGAAGTAACAAAGATCCCATCGATCTCAAAATCGGCGTCGGCACGACATACGTCACCGACGGAAGCTCCATGGTAAAGAAGCGTCCCGTCCAGGCTGCCTTTAGGTTGTTTGGCGCCGGCGGCTCGCCAGGTCCAAGTTCCGTCGTCGCGCTGACTCGTCAGTTCGACCTCGATACGTCGGCTCATCGTTGCTCCGGGCTTTCCGGCTAGTCGGGCGGGAGGCGGCAGGGGAGAAGTGGCCCCCTCGCTTGTCCCTAGGTACAAAGTTAAACGTTACCGAAATGGCACGGCGGTGACGCAAATAAGGGCTAACAGCTTTTTGTCCATGAATGACCTCACATAAGGGCCGGAGCGTCCTACCCTCGGCTCAACAGACGAAATCACCAGGAAAGACATGGCAAAAGCGAAGGCGCCCGAACAAATAGCACGCGAAATCGTCGATGTTCCAGTCGATGACGAAATGCGTGATTCATTTATGCCATATGCGTTATCGGTGACGACCAGCCGAGCGATCCCCGACGTCCGAGATGGGCTAAAGCCCGTTCAGCGACGAATTCTTTACGTCATGGCTGACCTTGGCCTACGGCCAGGCACCCCGTTTCGTAAATCTGCTGGCGTGGTAGGTGAAGTGATGGGTAAATACCATCCTCACGGCGACAGTGCCATCTATGAAGCCATGGTACGCATGGGTCAGTCATTTTCGATGGCGGTTCCGTTCGTCGACCCTAAAGGCAACTTCGGCAGCCTGGATGACCCACCGGCTGCCTATCGATATACCGAGGCTCGATTAACGCCTGCCGCTATGACCATGGTTCAAGACCTGGACGAAGAGACTGTTGATTTTGTCGCAAACTTCGACGGCGAGCGGGATGAACCGATATGTCTTCCGGGAGCGCTTCCGAACTTGTTGGTGAATGGGGCTTCGGGAATTGCCGTTGGCATGGCCACAAACATGCCACCGCACAACCTTGCTGAGGTAGCAGCAGCTATTGAACACGTCCTGACGAAACGACGGCCAAAGCCGACTGTCGACGAACTAATGAAGCATGTTGAAGGGCCGGATTTCCCTACGGGAGGCGTGATCGTCGATGACGGTTCGCTGCGAGATGCTTATGAGTCAGGCCGTGGGACGATACGAATTCGGGCGAGAGCAGAAATCGAAAATATTACTGCTCGACGACAGGGGATCATTGTTACTGAATTGCCTTATGCCGTGGGCCCAGAGCGTGTCCAGGCAAAGATTCGGGAACTTATTGGTGCCGGCAAGCTTGAAGGAATAGCGGCAGTCGTGGATCTTTCCGATCGACATCACGGTCTAAGGCTTGTAGTCGAATGCAAATCCGGCGTTGGCCCACATTCGCTATTAGAGAAGCTCTACAGGCTCACGCCATTAGAGGAGAGCTTCGGAATTAATAACGTGGCGCTTGTTGACGGCGTGCCAACAACTCTTGGGCTTCGCGCCCTGTGTCAGCATTACATCGATCACCGGTTGGATGTAATAGTCCGGCGCGCCACATATCGATTAACGCGTGCTGAAGAGCGAGAGCATATTCTCCTCGGACTCTTGCTAGCGCTCGACAATATCGAGAAGGTCATCGCAATCATCCGAAGTTCCAAAGATGCAGCGAAAGCTAAATCCCAGTTAATTAAGGAATTGAAATTAACTGATGTGCAAGCGACCCACATTCTGGATATGCAGCTTCGCCGTCTGACAGCACTTGAGGTCGACAGGCTGCGCGAAGAACTTGTAGATGTGCAAACAGACATAGCTCAGCTCAAGAAACTGCTGTCATCTGAGACGAAACAACGAAATACAGTTCGTGACGAATTGCGGGAGCTCGTAAAGGACTTCTCAGCGGTTCGAAGGAGCAAGGTCACCAAGGCATCGGATCTCGTGGTTATTGATGACGAAGCCGAGGAACACCCTGAAGAAAATATTGAAGAAATGGGGGACCAACCCACCTTGGTGACGTTGTCGACATCTGGTTTGCTGGGGCGACGGTCGCTTGACGAAGAGTTCAATGTGAAACCAGGCCGGCACGATGTGGTCGCGAAAAGCCTCGAAACAACTATCTTCGCAGGGGTTTCGGCTGTGACGGATCAAGGCCGAGTACTGACGGTCCGAGCCCGCGAAGTTCCTGAGATGGTGCGGGGGAGTCGCGGGGCCTCAGTTACTGAAATGTTTTCACTTGGCAGAGGCGAAAAAGTCGTTGGTCTATTCGGCGAAGCCGCTGATCCGATAATGCTGGTGACTCGCAAGGGAGTCGCGAAACGTATTGACTCAGATGCTCTGAAACGTCTGAGGTCGGGTAGCTCCGCCATAACTCTAAAGGGCGACGATCGTGTCAGTGCAGCGTTCGCTGCTAGCGAAGATTGTGAAGTGGTTATAGTCGCTTCAGACGGGCAAGCACTGCGAACCCCAGCCAACGGGATCTCTATCCAAGGACCAGGCGCAGGGGGAGTCGTTGGTATGAAGTTGAAGCCCGGTGCCAGCTTGATAGCGGCAGGAATTGTTGAGTTTGGGTCTGCAGTCGTAATCGTTAGCGACGAGGGCGCAATAAAGGCAACAGATGTTGCAGAAATCCCCAGCAAAGGTCGAGCCACCGGAGGCGTCCGAACTGTTAAATGGCGAGATTTCGAGACTACAGCGACGTTCGCTTGGGTCGGACGAAGTCAGCACCTCGCAGCGGTGGTGGTGGATCCTCTCGATGAGAAAAAGGCCGAGAGCACCCCGATGCCGCTTTCGCTAGAACTCACTCGTCGAGATGGCCTCACCGCAAGCCAAGAAAGCCGTGTGTTGCTTGTAGGGGAGTACCTCTTGTAATGGCTGCTGCTACCAAAGGAAATCCAGCTAAAGGAGCAGGAACTTACGACGCCGACCAGATAGAAGTCCTTGAAGGCCTTGAAGCCGTCCGCAAGCGGCCGGGCATGTATATCGGCGGCACCGGCTCCGGTGGGTTGACGCACCTGTTGTGGGAAATCATCGATAACGGAGTTGATGAGGCCGCTGCCGGCCACGCCAAACTGGTTGAAGTGACCTTCCACTCAGACGGCTCATACGAAGTCGTTGACGATGGACGTGGTATCCCAATCGAAAAGAAAGAAGGAGATGTCACAGCCTTAGAGGTGGTTTTCACTGAGCTGCATGCCGGAGGAAAGTTCGGCAACGGAGCCTATGGAGCGTCAGGTGGACTCCACGGCGTTGGAGCATCAGTAGTTAACGCTTTATCCGATCGGATGGAGATAGAGGTTGATCGTAAGAGCTCCACTCACCGATTGGAGTTCAAACACCAAGTAGCTGGCCACCGCGCTAAAAATGGCCGGTTCAGCCCGGGACATGCTCTCAAAAAGGTGGGGAAAGTACCTTCGAGTCGAACTGGCACGAGGGTTCGGTTTTGGCCCGATGAAGGCATCTTTGATCCAGACGCATCAATTGATTACGACGAGGTTCGAGAACGTCTCGGGCAGGTCTGCTTTTTGGTACCTGGCCTAAAAATTCGACTCGCCGACAAACGTAAAGGCTCCAAGCGCCCTAGTGAAGAGTTTGTATCTAAAGGTGGTCTGTCCGATTACGTGGATTTCTTGTCAGGGGAGAGCCAACCAGTTACCGGTTTAGTTCGAGTGGAGGGGGTAGCTGAATTTCTCGAGAAGGTACCAGTCGATGGGAAGTTGACCGAAGTAACCCGAGAATGCCATGTTGACATCGCCCTCAGGTGGGTTCAGAACTATGAAAGCCGCATCGTCAGTTTCGTTAACACAATCCCCACACCAGATGGAGGTACACACGTCGCCGGTTTCGAGCGTTCACTTACCACTGTCCTAAATCAGGCCCTCAATTCAGCCGACCTGCGAAAGCTACGAAAACTTAAAGACGACGCCAAAGTCCAGAAAGAAGATGCACAGGAGGGTCTAATTGCTGTGGTTCGGATCGTGTTCCCGGAACCACAGTTTCGAGGCCAGACCAAGCGTGAGTTAGGGACTCCGGAAGCCCAGAAGATTGTCGGTGCTGTAACTCGCGACGGATTGAAAGAGTGGTTTGACGGCTCCGCAAAAGGATCCAAGAAGGTTCATGTCAAAGCAATTCTTGACAAGGTAGCTGACGCGATTGTTAATCGGGTCAGCACAAAGCAAGCACTGGACAACCGGCGAAAAGCAGCGCAACTGGGTAACAACGGATTGCCGGACAAGTTGTCTGATTGCCGTCTACACCCCGATGGTGAGTTACTTATAGTCGAAGGGGATTCTGCGGCGGGACCGGCAAAGAGAGCCCGCGACAGCGCTTGGCAGGCAGTTCTGCCGCTTCGCGGCAAAGTTGTCAATGCTGGTAAAGGAACCAAAAAGTCGGTTCTTGATAATGCTGAAGCGACAGCCTTATTCACGGCGATCGGTGGGGGATCCGGACCCGAGTTCGACCTGTCCGCTCGACGCTACGAGCGGCTGATTCTTCTAGCTGACGCCGATGTCGACGGCAGCCATATTAGATGCCTGGTCTTGACCCTCATTTACCATTACATGAGACCTTTACTGGAAAATGGCCACGTCTACGCAGCTCAACCACCTACCCACGCAATAGTCCTTGGCCAGGACAAAGAATTCGTTTATTCGGATAACCAGTTGGAGAAGCGGACCTCCGAGCTGACGGAAAAAGGGAGACGTTTTCGAGTCACGCGTTTCAAAGGTCTCGGTGAGATGGATGACGATGAACTCTTAGAAACCACACTCGACGCTGAAACCCGAGTGCTTCGTCGGATAACCCTTTTAGACGCGAAGAAAGCTGAGAAGGCGTTCGAGGTGATGATGGGTGCTCCTGTCGAACCGCGTAAAGACTTCATTGTTAAACACAGCAAGGATTACGGTCACGCGTTAGACGTTTAGGCCTTGTACCTCCGAAGGCTTCCGGCCACGCAAAAAAGGTTTGCTGCTAATCGTTGAAGCTCACCAAGATCGCTGCGTTCACCATTGTTAGTTGGTCCTCGCCATTGGGAGCAGCAACATCAAGCCCACCCGGAACGACTGTCACGGTGACAGTGCCATAGGGAATCTCCTTAATTATCTCCGTTGAGTCAATTACGCCCCTCGGCGAAGCCCCGAGCACCACTTCGATGTGCATGTCGTCTGGTGACTTTCCTGTGACTTCGAAGAAGTTCAAACTGCTATGGCGGAGAGCATCCGAAACAGCCCGCTTGGCAGCCTTCGTGTAGTCAGACCCGTGAACATCAACACCCAAACCCATCTCGGTTATCCAACGCTTCTGTACCACGGTCACAACATAGCTGCCAAGCGAAGGCCGTGAGCAGAAGCCCAACCCGCAGCAGGAAGCCGCTTTTCGGGTTGTTCAAAGCGCTTGATGGCTCTGGTGGATGGTGTCGTCTGCGTTTTCGATCAATACTGGAGGTATGGGAGAGCGACTAAAAGACTGTACTGCGATAATAACTGGTGGCGCGCGAGGGCAAGGAGCGGCTGAAGCTCGGCGTTTCGTGGAAGAGGGGGCATTCGTCGTGATAGCGGATGTCTTGGACAGTGAAGGCCGGACCCTCGCCGAAGAGCTTGGTCATTCGGCGACCTTCCATCACCTCGATGTCACAGATGAGGAGAATTGGTCAGCGATCGTTAGTGGCCTGGTAGATCAGGGCAGATCTATAGATATTCTCGTAAACAACGCAGGGATTCTGTTGTTTGATCGCCTGACTCGATCATCCAGAGAGGATTTCGAACGAATTATGGAGGTGAATTGCACCGGTGTTTTCTTGGGAATGCAGGCTGTGGCCGACGAAATGAAGAAACAGCAGAGTGGTTCAATAGTCAATATTTCGTCGGTAGCGGGGCTACAAGGTGTCGGCTTCCAGTTCTCCTACTCGGTTAGCAAGTGGGCGGTACGGGGGATGACGAAATCTGCTGCGCATGAACTGGCCCGCCACAACATCAGGGTCAATTCGGTGCACCCGGGCTTGATTGAGACAGCGATGCTCGACCAGTTCCCAGAGAATCTGCAACCCAGGGTCGAGTCCGTCGTTCCCATGGGCCGAAGCGCAGAGGCTGCGGAAGTTGCTGAGTTGGTGTTGTGGCTAGCCTCACAAGAGAGCAGCTACTGCACGGGATCGGAGTTTGTCGTTGATGGCGGATTATCAGTTGGTTAGCCCAGCAGGCCCCAGGGCTCAGCTCTTGGCCTCTTTCGAATTACCGCGCCTGGCCTGTGGAGGTAACTAGTGGTCAGCCAAATTGATCAGCTCGCTGAAGGATTGATGTTTCCTGAGGGCCCGGCCATTGGACCCGACGGAGCTTTATACGTGACCGAACTCGCTGGGCAACGTATCTCGAGAATTTCCGAAGACGGAACCGTTTCCACCTATGCCGATACCGGTGGCGGACCAAACGGAGCGGCGTTCGACGCGAACGGCGACTTGGTGGTCTGCAATAACGGTGGCAGGTGGCCCTCGGACGTACCTTCGACAGCTGAGGCGAACGACCCGGAAAATGGGCCCGGTGTCATGCAACGAATCACTCCCAGTGGAGAAATCGTCGAAGACCTCATCGAGATCGACCAGATAGCGCTCAACTCACCAAACGACGTCTGCTTCGATGAACACGGCGGTTACTACTTCACTGATCCTGTTTGGAGCGGACTTATCGGCGGGGAAAGAACCGGAGGGTCAGTGTGCTATGTCGATGTTGATGGCGACGCCTCTCGAGTCGCAACGGGCATCGGGTTTCCTAATGGTCTCGGTGTTCGGGCCGACGGCCGAATCCTTGTTGTGTGCGAATCATTAACGGGCATGCTCCTCAGCTATCGAATTGAGGAACCGGGAATACTCTCGCAAGCACCCAAACCCAACGGGATGATCGGACGGAGATCTGTGCCCGATGGATTTTGTTTCGATGAATTAGGACGGATCATTGTCGCGGGGCATGGGTCGAATAACATTTTCGTGCTTGGTGGCGAAGACGGGCGGCCGATCGAAATCATTGAGCTCCCTGAACCCGGTCCAACCAACTGTTGCTTCGGAGGAAAAGATCTCCGAACTCTCTTCGTGACTTCATCGGACCATGGACACGTCTTCACGATTGAGTGGCCGGTTCAGGGAATGCCGTTACATCACACGCTTTGACGGTCTAGGCCTAGCGACGGGTTATATGCGCCAATGTGGGCTCTATGACGGCGCGCCGCCCAGCGCCTCGCCTCTAGCAGAACGCACATAAGATACATTATGTAACGTAGAGGTGGTTGGCCGAGACTCGGCCTCCTGGCGACCTGTCCCCTTTCTCAAGCGAAATAAGGCCCATGCCGCAGATTTAGGGCTATACAGGGGGAACGTTGACTCTTGGAGGGGTAAATGGCTGAGGTAACAGTGAATATTCGCGACGATGGACCGCTGCTGGTTCAGGGGTCGTGTGTCCTGCAGGACCAGGCGGGCAATATTGTTAGGGAAAGCGACAATATGGTTGCTCTTTGTAGATGTGGTCTGTCCAACACCAAACCGATGTGTGATGGGAGCCACACTGACAACTTTGATGGGACCCTCAACCCGCCCGATTGATAGCGAGTAGGCATCGGTCCGTGTTCCGGCATGGGCGGCCTAATCCAGAAGGGCGGCGAGGCGCTGGCATTCCAGAGCTGCCGGTCTTCGTATCCGCAGTGCAATTTGGTTGGGGGGCTTTGCGTTTCCAGTGGGGAGATCGATGTCCCCCGCTGCCGTTACGACCAACCACGCGAAGCGTTAACGGTCTCGTCCACCTGTTCGCTTTGGCGTTCCACCGCCGTAGCCAGTGTTGCGGTCGGCCGCGCGGTCGCCAGCCTGTTTTCCTCCGCCTTTCGACTGCTTTGCTTCGATAGCGAGTCTGACGTGCTCAGGCAGGGTGTTCATTTTGGTTTTTTTGGGTTTTGGAGCTGCTTTGGGTTTCTTGGGTCGGGCCACACGTCGATCTTATTTAAATAGTGCGTTCGTAGGTGGCTTTAACGAGTCCTTCGTTTCATCACAGTTATATGGCCGTCTTGCACCTCGATGCCCTCACTCCGCAACAACTCTGCTTGGAGCGCTTCGTGGCCCGGTGCTAGACGCCCGTTTGCAGTCACTATCCGCCACCAGGGAAAGCCTGAGTTTTCTTGCAGAAATCGGCCGACTGCTCGGGCGCTTCGTGGGTAGCCAGCCTCTTCGGCCACTTCGCCGTAGCTCAAGACGTCACCCTCTTTGAGTGACGCCAAGACCTCCCCCACCGCTGCTGCAAAGGTTTGGCCGGAGTGAGCTGAGTTGGTTTGCACGCATAGATGTTGTCAGATGATTACTCTTGTAATACGAGGCTTTCTAATTTCTTAGTAGACGGTTCTCATACCAAAGGGGCAGGTATGGCTGAATATGACATTCACATCGCTGGAGGGACCATCGTTGATGGGACTCGAGTACCTCGCTATCAGGGCGATCTATGGATAAAGGATGGCCGGATATCGAAGATCGGGGGACGTCCAGACGGAGTCGCTAAGGAAGTGGTTGATGCCACTGGAAAGATTGTTGCCCCTGGTTTTGTGGACCTGCATACGCATTACGACGCCCAGATTCGTTGGGATCCGTGGTGCACCATCTCCGGGTACCACGGAGTCACGTCAGTGGTTTTGGGTAACTGCGGTTTCGGCTTCGCTCCTGTAGCTGCGGATTTTCGGGAGCGCTCGATGTTGACGATGACGCGCACGGAGGCAATCCCCTTCGAATCTATGAAACAAGGCATGGAGTGGGATTGGGAGACTATTCCTGAGTACCTCGATTCCTTGGATCGAATTCCAAAGGGCGTGAATGTTATTCAGTACATGCCCACGGCATCGCTGATGACGTATGTAATGGGTTTAGAGAAAGCTAAGGCCGGAACCCCTGCCTCCGATGTGGAGCGCAAGGAAATGGCGCGGCTCCTTCATGAAGGCATGGACGCTGGATTGTGCGGGTTCTCTATCCAGCGACTCGGTCCCGATAGCGTCCAAGCTGATTTCGACGGCTCACCAATGGTTACTGACATTATGTGCGATGAGGATATTCTGAACCTTGCACAGGTCTTGGCCGATCGTGACGAAGGCTTTATTCAAATAACGCAAGGTACCGGTGATATTCGAGCCGATATAGCGTTTCT
>SGYJ01000080.1 GCA_004214275.1 Acidimicrobiales bacterium
AGCTGTTACAGCAAGAATAGGTTCCACGCAGGTTTTAGTAACTGCGACAGCATCGAGTAAACCTCGTGATGGTGCCGACTTCTTTCCACTGACAGTAGATATTGAAGAACGAATGTATGCAGCGGGGCGGATTCCCGGCTCTTTCTTTCGTCGGGAGGGACGTGCTTCAGATGATGCAATCCTCGCCTGCCGGCTGATTGATCGACCGTTACGTCCTAACTTTCCCGCTGAATACCGACACGAGACACATGTCGTCGGAACCATTCTTGGCGTAGACGGCGAAAACCAATACGACGTGATTGCACTGAACGGTGCGTCAGCGGCGCTTTGGGTAAGTGGAATACCGTTCGAGTGCCCTGTGGCTGCTGTTCGTATCGCGTACAGCACTGAAGGTTCTTGGATCCCGTTTCCGACATATCAAGAAGGCGAAGAGTCCACGTTTGAAATGGTCGTCGCAGGCCGTCAACTTGAAAATGGTGATATCGCCATCATGATGGTTGAAGCTGGAGGAACTGAACGAGCCTTCGAGTACTACGACGATGGAGCTCCTAAAGTCACAGAGGAAGTCCTTGCTGACGGCCTTGAAGCTTCAAAGCAGTGGATTGATGATGTCATCGAACTTCAAAAAGCATTACGAAATCAGGTTGGAGACATCGAAGAACTCCAATGGATCAAGACTGTTGACTACAGCGACGAAATTATAGAGAGAGTTCGTTCTGTGGCGACTCCTCAGCTGACTGAAGCAATGGCAATTGGCGACAAAGCAGAACGCGAAGCTCGCCAGGATGAAGTCACCACTGAAATACGAGCTCAACTCGAAGAAGAGTTCTCAGAAACTGCTGATGCAGCGAAACAAATTGGTGCAGCAGTGCGGTCGGTTTCGAAAGAAATCGTGCGTAGACGTATCGCAGAAGACGGCTTTCGTATCGATGGTCGAGCTACGAATGAAGTACGCCCACTGTCAGCTGAGGTCGCCTATGTAGGTGAAACCGCACACGGGTCGGGTTTGTTCCAACGTGGTGAAACACAGGTACTAAATGTCACAACGTTGGGTATGAGTCGAATGGAACAACTTATTGACACACTCAACCCGAATGACCGTAAGAGATACATGCACCACTACAACTTCCCGCCATTTTCGACTGGTGAAGCTGGATTTATGCGCGGTCCCAAGCGCAGAGAGATTGGGCATGGAGCGCTAGCCGAAAGAGCCTTATTGTCCGCGATTCCTTCAAAGGACAAGTTTCCGTACACCCTGAGGTTGGTCTCAGATGTTCTGTCATCAAATGGTTCGACCTCAATGGGTTCGGTCTGCGCATCCTCACTTTCATTGATGGATGCCGGAGTGCCGATCCGAAGTCACGTTTCAGGAATTGCCATGGGCTTGGTTTACGCCGAAGGCAAGTATGTGACTCTTACCGACATCTTGGGAGCGGAAGACGCTTTTGGAGACATGGACTTTAAAATCGCGGGTACCGAAGATGCCATAACAGCTCTTCAACTCGACACCAAGATTGATGGCATTCCTGCAGAAGTACTTGCTGAAGCTCTCTCGCAAGCGCGAGAAGCCCGCATGCAGATACTCGCGGTTATGAATGAAGCAATTTCCGAACCACGATCCGATGTCGGAGGTAACGCTCCGAAAATCGTCAGCTTCGAAATACCAATCGACAAGATCGGTGAAGTTATCGGACCCAGGGGCAAGGTCATCAACACCATCCAAGAAGAGACAGGTGCGGATATCTCTGTCGATGATGATGGAACGGTTGGGGTCGTCAGTATCGGCTCGCCTGATCGTGACAAGGTAGTCGAGGCCGAGCGACAAATTCGTTTGATCGTGAACCCACCGACCGCTGATGTTGGAGCGGAGTATGACGGCCGCGTTGTCAACATCACGAAATTTGGAGCCTTTGTCAATATCTTGCCAGGCACCGATGGCTTGCTTCATATCAGCAAGCTGGGCGGTAACCGGAGGCTCGATAAGGTCGAAGAAGTGTTAAACGTCGGAGACTCGGTAAAGGTACTTGTCGATGACATCGACCCAAATGGGAAACTTTCATTATCGATGGTTGGAGAACCCACTGCTCAGTCGGAGGAAGCTCCTGCAGAGACGATTAGTGAATCATCCGACGAAGCTGAGACGAAACCAGAGTCACCAGCGACAGAAGAGGCAACGGCAGAAACAGCTTCACCTGATGAAAATGGTTCATCCAGCGCACGAGAGTATGTCTCGTTTGAGGAACATTTCTCTGAGACAGCGAAAGATCTCTACGGAGATATGGGTCCCGAGCCCAAAGATGATGGCCGAGGTCGTCGACGACGACGTAGCCGTCGATAACTCATGTAGTTGCCTGAAATACGGCATATTTCAAAATAGATAGTCCAACTGTGAGCCCTGTCCTCCACAATGGAGGCAGGGCTCGGACTGTTTTGGGTCCTTGAGAAGGGACCGCATTTATGCGTGTAGCAGTTTTAGGGTCAGCAGGCCGAATGGGATCGGCGGTTTGTGAAGCAGTCGTTAATGACCAAGAATTAGATCTTGTTGCAGCGATCGACCCCTCTTCACCAGGTCAGAAAGACTCGACGGGTTCAACCACAATGGTGGCCTCTTTAAACGATGTCAGTCCCTCAGATATAGACGTGATAGTTGATTTCACTGTGGCGGACGCGGCGAGAGCCAATGTTGAGTGGTGTGCCGCAAATGGAGTGCATGCTGTAGTGGGAACCAGTGGTCTATTGGAACAAGATTTTTCTCACTTTCGGACGGTCTTCACCTCCAGCAACTGTCTTGTCGCGCCCAATTTCGCTATTGGGGCTGTGCTGCTAATGAGATTTGCAGAAATGGCTGCACCGTTTTTCCCTACTGCGGAAATCATTGAACTTCATCACGACAAGAAAATTGACGCTCCTTCAGGCACGGCAATGAGAACGCTGGAACGTATGGCCGAAGCCTCGAACGAGTGGGGACTTGACCCGACCGAACAACAAAACGTTCCAGGATCGAGGGGAGGAGTCGGAGCGGGAGGAATATCTGTTCACTCGGTCCGGTTGCGTGGTCTAGTTGCTCACCAAGAGGTCCTGTTAGGCACCGATGGGGAAACGCTGACGCTGCGTCACGACAGTTTGGATCGGTCATCTTTCATGGGCGGCATAACGCTGGCCTGCAAGGTCATTAACGAACACCCTGGGGTCACCATCGGACTCGATTCTTATTTAGGAATCTGAACTTTGGCCGCTCAAGTAGTCGTTGTCGGGAGTCTCAATTACGACATCACTGTGTGGGTCCCGAGGCGTCCCCAAGCTGACGAAACCCTCCACGGCAGCAAATGTGAAGAAAACGCGGGCGGAAAAGGGGCTAACCAAGCAGTTGCGGCGTCTCGATTGGAGGCTGAAGTGACGATGATCGGATGCGTAGGCCCCGATAGCAGAGGCGACTATCTGCTAGCAGAATTGGATGCAGCGGGTGTTGACCGGGATCATGTCTACCGAGGAGACACCGCAACTGGCACCGCGCTCATCACTATCGACCCAGAAGACGTGTCAATAGTCGTGATCGCCGGGGCTAACGCCGAGCTTGATGCCAGGAGAGTAGAGCTAGCGGCACCTGAGATTTCGAGCGCCGACGTGCTGCTTTTGCAAGGCGAAGTGGGTGCGGAAGCCGCAAGGACCGCTGCTTTGCTGGCAGCAGCGTCATCTACCAAGGTCGTATTTAACCCCGCGCCGTTCAACGAAGTCGCTGCTGGGGTCCTCCCTCTTGCCGACGTAGTCATAGTGAACCGTCATGAAAGGCAACAGTTGGGAGACGCCTCGTTACCAGTACTGATCACCACTCTGGGAGCGGACGGGTGTGAGGTAAGAGTGGGTTCGGATACAACGAGAATCGAAGCTCCCGAGGTAGAAGTAGTCGATCCCACAGGTGCTGGCGACGCTTTTGTTGGAGCCTTTTCGGTAGCTTTCGTCGATACAGGTGACCCTATCGCTGCTGCTTTAATCGCAGTCCGTGCTGGAGCTGCCGCAGTGACTTCTGTTGGAGCGCAACCGAGCCTGCCCACATGGAGTGGTATTGACAGTGTCTGAAGGTGTCTAAGACTCTGTCGATTTGTTCATACTCCGTCTACTTTGAAACATTATGAGAAGAACCATTGCGAAGGTAAAAGGCAGCGAGAATCGACTTATAAACCTGACAATCATTCCGACAGGTCCTTCGAAAACTGAGCTCACCCAATAGATAAGCAACAGGCGAGAGAAAGTACCAGCCAAATTAACGATGACAAAGGGAACGCGACGCATTCTCGCGATGCCCGCTAACAAGCACATCGGGTAGCCAGGAATAAGGAAAAGCAGCATCCAGCCGACGCGAGGAAACCAACGCTCCAATGCGGCAATTGTGCGCAGCAGCGCGCTCTGGGGTCCAAGTTCATTACTTAGGTAAGTCTTTGTCGCCGGACCGAATTCCCATCCGAGCTGGTGGAGAAATAAATCTGGGGCGAATAACCGAATGGAACCCACTATTAGGAACGCCGCAGCACTGGACTGGTTGGCTGCCAGCAGCAACATCGGATCCGTAGCGTTGAGGGAGATCAACACCAAGGGTTGGGAAGTGATCAACGAGCTCGTCAGTATCTGTCCGACGTACGCTGCCAAGGCGAGAGCGACAGGAAACGCGGCTAGCCGCTTCGCTCGGCGTCGATCTTCGGCAGCTAGTTGAGTTTTAGGAAGTTCGGGTTCAGTCATTTCTAAGTTTCACCCTACGCGGATGTGGCTGTGAGCGAGGTCATCTCCTAGATTTGACACATGCAGTCGACAATGATGGATACCCCTCTCACTCTTGATTTCTTCTTTCGAAGAGCGGAAAGCCTTTTTCCTCATAAGGAACTGGTTACTGCTACAGCGACAGGGATCGAGCGAAGCAATTATGGACAATGGGCGGAGCGCACTCGCCACCTCGGTGGCGCGCTTGCTGATCTTGGAGTGAGTGAATACGGGAGAGTAGGGACGTTCGCCTGGAACACAGCTCGACATCTTGAACTTTATTTCGCGGTGCCTTGCACAAACCGCGTTCTACACACACTGAACATCAGACTCTTCGCGGATCAGATTGTTTACATAGCCAACCACGCCGAAGACCAAGTCATTTTCGTGGATCGTTCGCTTATGGCTCTTCTCTGGCCGTTGGTTGACCAGCTGGAAACCGTTCGGCATCTAATAGTCATGGACGATGGTGACGGTGAAGTTCCTGATGATCCAAGGGTGCTGGATTATGAAGAGCTGCTTTCTTCTGCCTCACCGGTGAACTTTGAAGTGAAAGATGAAAAACAGGCAGCTTCGATGTGTTACACGAGCGGCACGACAGGTAATCCCAAAGGAGTGGTGTACAGCCACCGCTCTACTTATATGCACACCATCACGACCATGACGGCTGACGGGCTCGGGGTTTGCGAGTCTGACGTGATTCTGCCCGTTGTCCCGATGTTCCATGTGAACTCGTGGGGTTTGCAACACGCAGCAGTCGCAGCAGGTGCCACTCTTGTGAATCCAGGCCCCAAATTGCAGCCCGAACCAATAGCTGAATTGATGGAATCGGAAAAGGTGACCATCGCTGCTGGAGTGCCAACCATATGGATGGGAGTTTTAGAGGAGTTAGACGGTCGAGACGTTTCTAGTTTGAGAGCAATCCCCTGTGGTGGTTCAGCAGTGCCGAAATCGTTGTCCGAGGGCTACAAAAACAAAATCGGGCTACCGATACTTCAGGCTTGGGGTATGACCGAGACGAGTCCGCTTGCGGCGATCGCTCACGTGAAGTCAGCTGAAGCGAATTTAGATGAAGAAACCAAAGCTGATCTGCGAGCTTCGGTAGGGACCATAGTCCCAACTGTCGAGTTTCGAATCTGTGAACCTCATTCGATTGAGGAACTGCCGTGGGACGGCGAATCAAGCGGCGAATTGCAGGTTCGTGGTTCTTTCATTACCGCCGAGTATTACAAAAGACCGGACGCAGCAGATTCCTTTACCGAGGATGGATGGCTGAGAACAGGAGACGTGGCGACTTGTGACGAACGTGGCTATATACGTCTCGTCGACCGCACAAAGGACCTCATTAAATCCGGGGGAGAGTGGGTCAGTTCCGTAGAAGTCGAGAACGAGATCATGAGTCACCCCAAGGTTTCTGAAGCGGCAGTCATCGCCGTTGCTTCGGAGAAATGGATGGAGCGACCCATGGCATGCGTGGTTCTCAAAGATGGAGAATCACTGACACATGAGGAGTTAGTTGAATATTTGACACCACGAATGGCGAAGTGGTGGCTGCCCAGCGCCACACAGATAATTGACGAGGTGCCTAAAACCTCTACCGGGAAGTTCTCGAAACGAACACTTCGTGACGCATTCGCCGATTTAGTCGTCGAATAAGTATCAGAATTTGATCCGGTGACAGAACAGGCTGCGGTAGTTACCGGGGCAAGCACAGGAATCGGCCATGCGGTTGCGAAGCGACTTGCCGACAACGGTTGGCAAGTCTGGGCAGGGACACGTTCTCGGACGGACGCGTCCGAACTTGAACGACATCCTGGCGTCTCATCGTTGCAGATTGAAGTGACTGATGAGTCATCACTTAAGACGGCTTTCGACGAAGTTGCTGCCAAGCGGGGCTCTGCGGGCCTCGAGTTGTTAGTCGTCAACGCGGGAATTGTGGTTGGAGGGCCGTTGGAATATGTCTCTCGGGCTGAATGGAGAGAACAACTGGATGTCAACGTCGTTGGCGTCGCTTTATCCATCCGGCATGCGCTGCCTCTGCTGCGAGCTTCCGGTCGGTCACGAATCATTGTCGTAGGGTCGATCAATTCGCGGGTCGGATTGCCGCTGCTCAGTCCCTATGTTGCGAGCAAACACGCGCTTGTGGGACTTGTCTCTTCGTTGCGACAAGAACTAGGCCGCGATGGGCCGCGCATCACATTGGTAGAACCGGGTGCAGTTCAAACGCCGTTGTGGGAGAAGGTCGAGCGGTCTTCCAACGACATTTATCAAAGGCTTCCTGCTGAAGGGCTATGCGAATATGGAAGGTTTCTCGAACAGGCGATAGCGAAGACATCTCAAAGTCATCGTGGAGGCATTCACCCGGACCGTGTCGCGACCGTGATCGAGAAATGCGCGGCTCGCCGGTATCCGCCGCGCCGTCGGATAGTCGGAGGTGATGCACGAATTGCCGCAGTGTTGAACGCTCTTTTACCAGGAAGGTTTTTCGACGTGCTGGTTCGAAGATCTCGGTCTGTTAGAATCTCATCACAAGTTACTGATGGGTAACCTGTATGAATCGCTAAGGATAGGAGCTTCTTATGTCTACGGTGGAAGAGATCATCGGCCGTACCGATCCAAATGACTTTGAGGCGGTCTTGGCGATGACTAATACCGACCCGAATGAAGTGATCCACGCCGTTGAGGACAACGCTGAGTGCATCTACTCATGGGATTACGAGAAAGGCGCTCGCCCCCAGCT
>SGYJ01000081.1 GCA_004214275.1 Acidimicrobiales bacterium
CGCCGTTGTCGATCGGTTACTAGGGCAGCGGTACAAGCCACGCCGGCTACTGGTGTGTTTCCCTCCACAAGTTCTTCGGCCCTTCGTAGGCACGCCAGAGCCATCTGTTTTGCTACTTCTTCGGAGACCGCCTGATCTGGTGGGTAACCGATCAAATGTGATAAAGCCGGGAATGAGTACGGTACGAGCGCCTCGATGACCGTTCGTGATGCGCCAGGGACGAGCAGTAGATCTGATATTGAAGCCACTCCGCCTCCTGTTGCGGCGATAACGATTGATAGCGAGGAATCATGGATCTGATCTATCAGTCTTAATCGTTCACTGGCCGTCATCGAATTTGTGGAGACCACTTACCTACTCGCTTCACTTAGTTGTTGAGCGGCTGCTTCTAGACCACCACTTCCTACTGGCACGCGACACGTTCGCAACGATGTTTCTATGGCCCCTAAAGCTCCAAGGACCATCGGAACATTGAGATCTCCGAGATGTCCGATCCGAAAGGCGGAGCCAGCTAAGGGCCCAATACCTGATCCCATGGTCAAGTTGTACTTTTCCCGTGCCACCTTTATGACTTGGTTCGCGTCGTAATCAGCTGATACGCGGACACATGTCACACTGTCTGACCGTTCGTGTTCGTTTACTGCGTTGAATTCGATCGCGCCCTCACTACTCCACGCTTCGACTGTTGCTCGTACAGCCGAAGCCAGTCGTTGGTGCCGGTCGGTTACCGCACCAATCCCTCCTTCTTCTTCAAACATGTTCAAGGCTTCGTTTAATCCGAAAAGGTGATGAATCGGAGGCGTCCCACAAAAGATGCGATAGCCCTCAACTTCAAGTCGGCGTCGCCAATCCCAGTAAAACCTGTGGCGTGAATTCGCGTAAGCCACTTCTACCGCGCGTCCGCTAATGCCACTGAAGGCAAGTCCGACGGGCATCATGAGACCCTTTTGGCTGACTGCCAAACACGCGTCAACACCTAGCTCGTCAACATCTAGGGGAGTACACCCAAAAGACGCGATGGAATCAACGACAAGCAACGCTGAATGGTCTAAATCTTCGAGGACTTTCCTGATTGCCGCTAAGTCAGAGGTAACACCGGTGGACGTTTCTGTATGGGCTACTAGGACGCCTTGGATTTTCTTGCCAGCCTCAGTTGACAGAACTTCCCGCAAAGCATCGGGGTCAACGCCCTGTTGCCAGCCCGTTTCGAACCAATGGACATCTAGACCGTGGGCTTCGCACATTTCACCCCAGCGATGGCTGAAATGGCCGCTGTCACACAAAAGCACCGGAGCATCGACATCAAACAGATTGGTGACTGTTGCTTCCCACGCACCATGACCCGTACTTGTGTACCCAATCAGTGGCCCAGAATTAGCCATGCAGTGGTTAAGTCTGTTCAACGAAGAATCCAACAGCGCTCCGAATTCTTCAGTCCCGAAGTCAACGGCCGGGCTAGCCATAGCCCGAAGGATTCGTTCTGGGATATTGGTGGGTCCTGGGTTTTGTATAAAGGTCCGGCCGCTCACTATTTCGAAGGTATCCCGATTCAGAGCGTTAGGCGCGGCGTTTATCCGACTTATCGTCCTTTGAAGACTGGCTCTCGTTTGTCGACGAAGGCCTGCGCAGCTTCTTTATGGTCGTCGGTTTGGCCGCAATGAATGTGGTGTGCCGCCTCCATGTCTAAGCACTCACCCATTTCGCCATTCACCGCCCGATTGAGATTTTCTTTCATGTATCTGTACGCGACTGTCGGCCCCTGAGCCAGTCTCTTGGCGATTGACGTGACTTCCTCCAGTAATGACTCTTCAGAAAAGACTCCGTTGACGAGCCCAAGTCGTTCTGCTTCTGTCATGTCAACTTTTTCGGATAAGAAATACAGTTCGCGGGCCTTCGCTGAACCTATTAGTCGACTCATGAAGTAGGTTCCGCCGTAGTCACCACTAAACCCAACTCGGGCAAAAGCTGTTGTGAGTATCGCATTGGGCGAGCCATACCTCAGGTCACAGGATAGAGCTATCGACAAACCGGCTCCTGCTGCGGGGCCAGGCAGTGCGGCGATTGTTGGTTTGGGGAGTTCGTATAACTTGCCAGCCGTATCCCGCTGACTGCGTCGCTGTAGGTGAACTCGCGCATCGTATTGGAGGGCGCTATTTCCACCTTCGCCCCCTGCTTCAGCCATTCCCTTTACGTCTCCACCGGCGCAAAAAGCGCCCCCGGCCCCGGTGAGCAGAACTGCTCCCACATCGGTCGCTGTTTCAGCATCGTCAAGCGACGCAACGAGTCCAGTCAACATGGCGTCTGACATAGCGTTTCGTCGTTCTGGACGGTTCAAAGTGATTGTCATCACTCCATCTGCAATTTCTGTGCGAATGTCTTCAGTTCCGGTGTCAAAGGTGCGGTTGGACATGCTGCCTCCAGCTGTTTATTGAAAGGTCGATATAACGGAGAAGTATCGCGAAAAATAGCGGCCGATGTCGGGCAGATGAATTAGTAGCTGACTTCTGGTTCAGCCACCTGCTCCTTCAGTGAAACCTAGCTCCACATCTACTTTTCTTATCGATCCGTCGTTGGCTACTACTTCAACTCGCACCGTGCGCCCAATTTCACTATCCCGCACCGCATCTACAAGGTCTTGAACCGATTCGATTTCTTGCCCATCGAATTTAGTAACGACTTCACCAACCTTTAAGCCTGCAGCGTTAGCGGCACCGTCTTCAGTTAGGGCGACAATTACTACCCCTGTCTCTACACCTTCATAGATGTTGTATTGCTCACGCGATGTGTCGTCCAACATCTCTACGTCAATGATGTTGACCCCGAGCAACGGGCGCTTGGGTACTTCGCCCGTTTGTAGGGTTTCGATGACCGGTCGGGCGTGATCTATCGATATGGCGAATCCAATCCCTTCGGCATTGCCAGCGATCGCCGTGTTTACCCCGATGACTTCACCTTTAGCGTTGACTAATGGGCCACCTGAGTTACCTGGGTTGATAGCAGCATCGGTCTGTATGAGCCGTGTCAAACGGTTGCCAGAGAGTTGTAGCTCTCTGTCCAAAGCTGAGACAATTCCTGTGGTTACTGATGGCGTATCTCCTAGCCCTAAAGCATTTCCTATGGCAAGTACTTCGTCTCCAACTTCAACTTCGGCAGAGCGTCCAAGCCGTGCCGCTGGAAGATTTTCGCCCTCGATTTGTAAAACCGCAAGATCTCGAGTCGGGTCTTGTTGCACTAGTTCAGCAGTTTTGACAGTCCCATCAGAAAGCATGACGTTGATGCTGACGGCGCCTTCGACAACGTGGGCGTTGGTGACAACTTGTCCATCGGAACTGATGATGAAGCCCGTGCCTTGACCTCCTCCGAAAATTCCGTCTTCAGATGAGACCTCTATTTGAACCACCGTGGGCGCCACAGCAGCCAAAACCGCCTTGACGTCTAGTCGACCTGCGTCTGTCTTCTCGACCTCCGGAGTTGTGGCCCCGTCTGACACTGTCTCCTCGTCCAGCGCGACTGTTGTCGCTGGAGCCTGGTTATCTAAAACGTCTGCGACCGCTCGTCCGAGCGCTTCGGCAGTGTCGACTTTTTCGGTTACATATATTCGCTGCGGATCACCCAGACTCACGACGATGAGGCCTGCTACCAGACCACCGACAACTGCCCCGATGACGGCTCCAACAAAAAATCGGCTACCTCTCGGTGCGTTTTCATGATCCACAGTGTTGAGGATATCGGCGCTATGGGCTTCGGTTGCGTCGGGTGCCAACTCAGAGTTGCGACAACTACTTCACAGTTCTGTTCACCAATATCACTCGACGAGCAGCTCTAACGCGCCAGTAGAAAGCATCTCTACCTGTTCTTTAAAAACCGAGATGTCTACATCTTCTTGGTCACCCATCACGCCCTTTAGGTATCTGTTCAGGACCCCTTCAACGATGGCCGCTAACCGCCAATAAGAGAAAGCTCGGTAATAACCGACTCCCGACACGTCGCGTCCGGAAGCCCTTTCATACCAACTCATGAGTTCCTCTCGAGAAGCGAATCCTCCTGCGAGTGTCGGAGCGCTAGAACCTGCCGGAGCTTCATCCGGTTCCACCCAATTGTTGAGTAGATATCCGACATCGGCTAGTGGGTCACCTAAGGTGCACAGCTCCCAGTCAAGCACCGCCAGGATGCGGCCAGACCTGGTCAACATGTTTCCGAGCCGATAGTCGCCGTGAACGATCGTGGATCCTATTTGTTCCGGTTTCCGGCGTTCCAACAGATCCTGTACCTCCTCCATGACCTCTAATTCCCGAGTCTTTGATTGCTCCCATTGGCGACTCCATCGGCGCAGCTGTCGTCCTAGATAATCCTCTCTTTTCGCTAGGTCGCCTAACCCGATGTCCTCAGGTTCGATTGCATGAAGCTCTGCCAAGACCTCGACTACTTGACGGCTCAGGTCCATGCGTTCTGAAACCGGGACAAGGGTTGCTTCAGCGTCGCTGTGCAGGACCTCACCTTCTACATATTCCATTATGTAGAAGGGCGCACCGTTTACCTCATCATCTTCACATACTCCCAGTGTTGGAGGTACAGGGACGTCGGTGTTGCCTACGGCGCTGATAATGCGGTGCTCTCTGGCCATGTCGTGTGCCGTTGCTAAGACCTGACCCAAAGGCGGGCGGCGCAGAACATAAAGATTTTCTTCTTGGTCTTCGACCCTGTATGTGAGATTCGAATGACCTCCAGCGATGAGCTGATATTTAAGTGGTGGGTTGACCCCAGGGACGTGTTTGTAGAGCCATGACGCGACGTTCTCAGCGTCAATTCCTTCTGTCACCGGATCACTCATGTTGTTCGTTTCTCGACACGTTCGGGGAACGTTGCCTCAACAACCTTAGTTGTATCGGTAAAATCCTCGGCCGTTCTTGCGGCCTAACAGCCCTGCATCACACATACGGTTGAGTAGAGGAGGTGGCGCATATAGCTGTTCTTTAAATTCTTCGTATAGAGACTCGGCGACGGCCATCGTGGTATCTAAACCAATGAGATCGCACAGGGCCAGAGGGCCCATCGGGTGGTTGCATCCCAAGACCATGCCCGCATCGATATCTTCAGCGCTCGCAAACCCTGATTCCATCATTCGAATAGCCGAAAGGATGTATGGAATGAGAAGTGCGTTCACGACGAACCCTGCCCGGTCTTGGCTGCTCACGACCCTCTTGCCAAGTTGATCTGACGCGAATTCTTGACAGAGTGCTGCTGTTTTGTCGCCTGTCAACAGCGATGTGATGATCTCCACGAGGCCCATTACCGGAACAGGGTTAAAGAAATGAACACCGATCACTTGTTGAGGCCGATTCGTGGCCATCGCAAGCTTCATAATCGGAATAGACGATGTGTTACTGGCCAGAATTGCTTCGGGATCGTCAACTACATCGTTTAGGCGGCGAAACACTTCGATTTTCGCCTCTTCTTGTTCGATAACCGCTTCAACAACAAATTGGCGATCAGCCAGGCTCGGGAGTTTTGTTGAAAAAGAAATATTTCCCATTACCTGGGCGCGGTCATCTTCGGTAATTTTTTCAGCTCGGACGGCACGGTCGAGACTTTTCTCCATCCGTTCCATACCTGCCTGAAGCGCGCCGTCATTAGCTTCGACAATCTTTACGTCGCATCCACTTCGCGCAGCTACTTCAGCGATGCCAGATCCCATTAAGCCGCAGCCCACAACCCCAAATCGTTCAATAATCACGTTGATAAGAGTACAAGAGCACTGCCGGCTTGTGTCAGGAGATCAGCTATCCCGATATTCCTTAATCGCTCCGCTCACAGCTTCGACAACTTCGTCAGCTGTCGCCCCTGGGGTTAACACTCGTGCGATCCCAGCGTCATACATAGACTGAAAATCGCCTTCTGGAACTATTCCTCCAAGAATGACCGGTATATCCGCACCAGCTTCTTTGAGAGCTTCAGTGACCATTGGAAGCAAGGCTTCATGAGCACCAGACAGCATCGAAACTCCTATCGCGGACACGTCCTCATCGATTGCTGCGGCAACAACGGTTTCAGGAGTTTGAAACAAACCGGTGTATATGACTTCGTATCCGGCATCACGCAAGATCCGTGCGACAATTTTGACGCCTCGATCATGACCGTCAAGTCCTAATTTCGTCACGAGTACGCGCTCTGCCATGAGGGTTGACCCTAGCTCTCTCTTTAGCCAGGGGCGAGTTCAGCTTCTAGCTCATCTGGATAAGCCACGTCTCTGAAGCAGCGGGCTCTCTGGGCCCTCGGGTCACGGCAGGCTGTGAAAACAGTCTCTTGACTCTCTATAAAAATTTTCCGTGGAGTCGAAGTTGGGAACATTGGCCCATAGGGTGCTCGCATGACTACCACCACTTCGCTCGCAGCTCGGGCCGTCGATGCATCAAAAATTTATGGATCGGGCGAAACCGCTGTCCGAGCGCTTGATGGATTGTCTGTCGATGTCGCTGCAGGGGAATTCACTGCAATCATGGGACCATCCGGTTCAGGTAAATCCACTTTGATGCACTGCCTCGCGGGCCTTGACACGCTTAGCTCGGGGAAGGTCTTCGTGGGGGACACGGACATCGGCGAGTTATCCGAGCGCGCTCTTACGCTGTTACGAAGAGACCGCATTGGCTTCGTTTTTCAGGCCTTCAATCTGATTCCGACACTTTCAGCTCGTGAAAACATTGTCCTACCGCAACAACTGGGAGCCGTTGCACCAGAAAAGTCTTGGTTCGATCAGGTTATTGATGCTGTAGGGCTAGCTGATCGACTCAGTCACCGCCCCAATGAACTATCCGGCGGGCAACAACAACGGGTCGCCGTTGCACGCGCTTTGGCAGGGCAGCCAGAGATCATCTTCGCTGACGAACCGACAGGCAACCTTGATAGCAAAACAGGTGATGAGATTCTCGGCTTCATGCAGAACGCCGTCCGGGATTTAAATCAAACAATCGTCATGGTGACACATGACCCATCAGCAGCTGCTCACGCCGACCGTGTCGTGTTTCTGGCCGATGGAAAGATTGTCGAAGAGTTGGTCACACCTTCTGCAGATTTAATATTTGACACCATGAAGGGCCTAGGCGACTGAGGTGTTCAAACTCACCCTGAATTCGCTATTAGCCAGGAAGATACGACTGGCTTTGACCACTTTTGCAGTTGTTTTGGGTGTCTCATTCGTATCAGGCTCGTTCATTCTTGCCGACAG
>SGYJ01000082.1 GCA_004214275.1 Acidimicrobiales bacterium
TTTGACATTGGCGTTTGTAAATGTTCCGGCTCTTTAACGTGGCTCCGGAGACCACGGCTCGCTTCTCTCATATCAACCGTCGAAGTCGAAACCGATCACCCCCGTGATCCGTCCAGATCAGGGCCTGGACCTTCGTAGTAGCGTACCGGCGAGTCCCACAGGAGATGCAAGCGACGGCTGGGGGATGGAGAACTCCCTATTGCCCAATGTTGAGGACGGCCTAGCGGTTCCGGCGAGACATTGCTCGGCGAGCTTCAAGGTCACTTTCGCGTTTCCTGATTGCCTGCCTTTTATCGTATTGGCGGCGGCCTTTGGCGAGAGCTAATTCCAATTTCGCTCGCCCGTCCCGAAAATAGACAGATAGGGGGATAAGTTGAAGCGGCTCTTGTTCAGTTCGTGCGCGTAGTCGGTCAATTTCGACGCGATGTAATAGCAGCTTTCGTGGACGGTCTACAACGTGACCATTTTGGGCGGAAGAGTGACTCCAGGGTGAGATTTGCATGCCGAGAATCCACATTTCATTATTGCGGACCCTTGCGAACGCATCAGCTAGTTGCACTGACCCTTCGCGGAGTGACTTAACTTCGCTTCCTTGGAGCACTAAACCGCACTCGTAAGTGTCAAGCAGGTCGTAGTTGGCTCTGGCGCGCCTATTCGAAGCAACAATTTTCTGATCGCTGTCGCCGTCACTGCTCATGTGAAGAAGGGTATCGGTACACCATCCGGTCTTGAATCGCTGTTGAAGCACAGAACTGCTAGCTACGCTCTCAACGAATGGGAAACATCGCGACATGAAAGCTGAAACGAAAGTTACCGTGTGGCTCCCGGGTGTCCTTCGTGTGCATACCGACGGCGAATCACGTGTCATGTTGAGTGCCTCAAATGTGAGTCAGATTTTGATGGAGTTGGTGGATCTTTATCCAGCACTTCGAAGCCATTTACTTGACGACCAAGGAATGTTGTACCCGTTCATAACCGTGTTCCGGAACGAAACGAATATTCGCGATTTGCGATTCTTGGATACACAGCTTGGTGATGGCGACGAGGTACGAATATTGCCGGCGGTAGCCGGCGGGTAGGGCAAAGCCGGCGAAGTCGAACTGTGACTGTTGTATAGATGAGGCATGGAATTTGAAGTCTGAGAGATAATTTTTCGCATCACTCACACGGAGTCGTAGGCGAGCGTAGCCTTACCTATGTGACGGGACTTTCGCTTACTGTTCTTGGATGCTCGGGAAGTTATGCAGCTGCGGGCCAGGCGTGTAGCGGGTATCTCGTTCAATCCTCTGAGACGAATCTGTGGGTTGATTGTGGTCCCGGGACCCTTGCTAATTTGCAGCAAAATGTTGCGTTGAACCAAGTTGATGCCATTGTCGTCTCACATCATCACCCGGATCATTGTGCGGAGCTCCCGGTTGCGTACAACGCCTACAAGTACTTCACACCCATTTCCGACATCAGAGTGATATCGACGTCTGATGTGAGGCGTGTCACGGATGCATTTCAACCTGACGGGGATAGCAGCGATTTCTTTAATTGGGAGATAGTCGCCGATGGTTCGGTTGCAGAAGTAGGAGACATCTCAATCTGTTTTTCTCAGACCGACCACCCAGTGGAGACTCTTGCTATGCGATTCAGCTGCGGAGAGGAATCGATTGTGTATACCTCAGATACGGGTCAGAACTGGTCGATCTCAGAACTAGGGTTTGACGCCAATATTGTTATAGGGGAGGGCACGCTGTTGGATAGCACAGCCGATCCTGCTATTCCGCATATCAGCTGCCGACACTTGGCAGCAGAGGCGAACGAAGCGGGAGCGAAAAAGCTCATTGTTACCCATGTCCCGCCTGGATCAGATCCGTTGAAGCATCTTGAGGAAGCGTCGACTGTTTTTGAGGGCAGGGTTGAACTGGCAACGACAGGCCGTACCTTTTCAGCCACAAACAACTAAAGGAAATTCAATGCGTGTCGATGGCAGAGCCAATGATGATTTACGTCCTATCTCGTTCGAACGTAACTTCACTGACCAGACTCCAGGATCTGTGCTTGTGAGCTTCGGTCGCACCAAAGTTCTGTGCACGGTATCTATTGACGACGATGTTCCGCGCTGGATGCGAGGTAACGGGGAAGGTTGGGTTACCGCCGAGTATGCGATGCTTCCTGGGTCTAGTGGAGAACGTGTTGGACGCGAAGCAAAAAAAGGAAAACAAAAGGGTCGAACACTTGAAATCGAGAGACTCATAGGACGTGCTCTCAGAGCTGTCTGCGATATGAAGGTTCTCGGTGAACGTGAAGTAACTGTTGACTGTGATGTTCTGCAAGCAGATGGGGGTACCCGAACAGCATCGATTTGTGGGGGGTACGTAGCTCTCCATGACGCGTTTAGTCGGCTAGTTGATGACGGAACTTTGAATGAACTTCCACTGACTGACTATTGCGCGGCGATTTCTGTGGGCGTAGTGGGAGAAGAGCTTTGTTTGGATCTGCCATACGTCGAAGACGCAGGCGCCGAAGTTGATATGAACGTCGTGATGACAGGTGCCGGGAAATTCGTCGAAGTGCAAGGTACGGCCGAAGGAGAGCCGTTTGACAGCGAGCAGCTAGATGGATTACTTCGCTTGGCAGAAAAAGGCATTAGCGAGATTATTGATCTTCAACGGTTGACTCTGTCTGAAAACGCAGATTGAAAACCGTGCGGTTGGTCATGGCTTCAGCCAACGCTCACAAGGCTCAAGAGATAGCCGAAATCCTCAGCGGTCATGACATCAAGCCACGACCTCATGACCTAGGGGACATCGTTGAAAACGAAAACACCCTTGAAGGTAATGCTCGACTCAAAGCCGTTGCGGTCTGCAACGAAACTGGCTTCCCCGCAGTCGCTGACGACACAGGCCTTGAGGTTGATGCGTTAGGAGGCCTGCCAGGGGTGCGGAGTGCACGCTTTGCCGGAGAGTCAGCAACTGATGATGAGAATCTGTCGAAGCTGCTAGATGAAATGCGGAAAGTTCCTGAAGGTGAACGCACGGCACGTTTCCGCACTGTGGCGTTAGTGGTATTCCCTGACGGACGCGAAATTCTGGCCCACGGTTTAGTAGAAGGATCTATTACCTCAGGCCCCAGTGGCGGCGGCGGTTTCGGCTATGACTCGATTTTTGCCCCAGATGAAGGCAAAGGGCTGACCTTCGCTGAAATGGAACCAGAGGCTAAGAACGTCATTAGTCATCGCGGTAGGGCGTTTCGCTCATTAGCGAAGATGTTGGTGGACTGATTACCAGTGACGTAAATCGATATCCCATTGATCTATCACTTCGCCTTTTGAAACGAGATGAAGCACTTGGTGTTTCGCCATCGTCGGGTCGATGTGAGCTGGTATTAGAGAAACCCGATCCCCAACTTTTAACGCCTTGTCTGGGACAAGATTCGTATGCTCGTCAGAACAAAATAAGATTTCTCCGTCTAGCCAACTCGGATTGCCGTGGTCCATCCCTTGAGCTTTAAGACCAGCGTCGCAGACGGCGAACTTTTCAGCCACCGACACAATCGTTGACTGCAGGAACAAACCTTGTTGAAAGGGCTGGTCGGTTTGTGCGGTATACGCGGTGTCCATGAGAACGTACGACCCAGCCTGTATCTCGTTCACCCAAGTGTTGATTGCATGAGTTCCGGTCCCACCACCGGTTATGAGCTCACCACCAACCAAGTTATGAGCCTCTAGAAGTCGTTCCATTGCTGCTTTGACCAGCTCGCGGCGGCGATCAACATCTACTAGACCCATAGCGTGTCCTTCGTAACCCATAACTCCACGAACCGCGATATTCGAAGCGCGAGCACGATCGGCGAGTTGAGCAGCTTCATCAACTTCACATCCACAACGAAATCCGACACGGATATCTATGACACATTCTTTTATGCCAGCTTCGGCAGCGGCGTCAATAGTTGCGTCGCTATCGACGGCAACGGTTACCCGAGCGTCTGAGGCCGCCATTGCTGCGAGCCGGCTTACGTCAACTGTTTCGTTTGCTAGAAGCAGATCATTACCCAAGCCCGCTTCAGCTAAACCCAAGACTTCTCGACTGGTAGCGCAGGTAAAACCGTGGTGACCAGCGTCGCTCTGAAGTCGAGCAAGAGCACTTGTCTTATGGGCTTTGACGTGCGGACGTAGCCGATTTCCTGGCAATCGCTTTGCCATCTCAGCAATGTTGGATTGCAGAACATCAACGTCCGCCCACAAAGCAGGGGTCGGAAGCTCATCAATATGCATGCAATGAGCCTACGACGGACCAAGGTGCTGCCGCTGACAGCAGATAACCTCCAAGTTATGTCAGAGCTTCATTCCGCTAGTGCGCTGTCCACTGGAATCCCAGCTGGCCCCGGTGAAATATACAACCGGTTACTTAATGACCGAATCGTTTTTCTTGGTACCGAGGTGGATGATGAAATAGCCAACATCCTTTGTGCCCAGATGCTGTTCCTCGAAGGGCAGGACCGAGAAAAAGACATTTGGTTGTACATCAACAGCCCTGGTGGTTCTGTTACTGCAGGCATGGCTATATATGACACGATGCAGTTTGTTTCGTGTGACGTTGCCACGGTATGTATGGGTCTGGGAGCCTCAATGGGTCAGTTCCTGCTAACAGCTGGGGCGGCGGACAAGAGATATTGCCTGCCACACGCTCGAGTGATGATGCATCAGCCTTCAGGTGGAGTAAGAGGACAGGCATCAGATATAGCGATCCAAGCTGAACAGATGGCTTATATCAAGCGACTGATGGCTGAACGAATAGCCCTGCACAGCGGCCAAGAAGTGGATCAAATTCAGATGGACAGCGAACGGGACCGCTGGTTCACCTCTGAAGAAGCCAAAGAGTATGGACTCTGCGACCATGTGATCGTTAAACGAGGCGAGATAATTTAGCGTCGCGAAATTTGATCATGGAGCGGGGCTGCAGGTGCGAGCCACAAATGCGGCGAGCTTTGCCACCGAGTCCGATAACTGATCTTCGAATTCCTGTTGAGCGGCTCCAATAGCGGCTGACCGCTCTAATGGGTCTTCGGATTTGGTGTTATTAACAGCGTTCGTTAACGCTAATAAGAAAGCCGCTACTAGCTCCGCGTCCCTTCGGATTTCATGAGGTGCTTCTTTGGCGACGCGCGCTGCTTGTGCTGCAGTCTGGGTTAGAGCGCCTCTGGTCGCAGCGTCATCTGAAGGAGAGACTTCTGCACTAAGTGCGTCGACTTTTTGTAATTCTGCTGAAGCTTCGCAGAACGAGGCTTCTTGATTCGCATTGCTACAACTGGTCATAACCATTGCCGCGACGACAGCGGCAGCCCAGCGCAGGATTGACGTCACCCCGATTGAGCTTCAGTAGCTATGCGTCGAAGGTCTTGAACTCCGTGTTCAAGACCTTCTTGGTACTTGTACAGAGCACTTCCAGAAACCAACACGTTTGCTCCCGCAGCCGCAGCCCCGGAAATGGTTGAGGCTGAAATCCCGCCGTCCACTTCGATGTCGACGTCGTAGCCGCCTTTGTCTATGAGATTCCGCAGCGAGGCAACTTTGGACTCCATGCTCGCAATGTAGGCCTGACCGCCGAAGCCGGGATTGACCGTCATCACCAACACCATGTCCAACATGTCGAGAACCGAAACAACCGAATCCAGCGGAGTGGAAGGATTGAGCGCCGCAGCCGGGCTGCATCCAAGATCCCTGATTCGCCCAAGAGTCCGGTGAAGGTGGGGAGTTGTTTCGACATGGACGATGACCATCTGACAGCCTGCCTCAACGTAGTTAGGAAGCATTTCATCAGGGTTACTGACCATCAAATGAGCTTCGAACATGACGTCTACATGTTCTCGACAAGCTGCAATGACGTCGGGTCCAAACGTCAGATTGGGAACAAAGTTTCCGTCCATCACGTCCCATTGAATCCGGTCAACTCCGGCTGCTTCGAGAGCAACGCATTCTTCCCCAAGTCGGGAAAAATCGGCTGGTAGTACAGAAGGGACGATCTGGATAGGGCGATTCATGTAGTGGACCGTAGTCTGGGATTGATGTCTAAAAGGGTCAACATTTACGATCTAGCTGTTGGAGGCGAAGGAGTCGGCCGTCTAGAAGACGGACGAATCGTCTTCGTGGCTGGCGCTGCTGTTAACGATGAGCTGCAGGTTGAGCTAACTCAAGAGAAAAGTAGGTATGCGCGAGGCAGGATCCTGGAGATAATTTCAGCTGGAGAAGGTCGACGCGAACCTTCCTGTCACAACGTCCAGAGAGGCTGCGGCGGTTGCGACTGGCAGCACTTAAGCGAAGACGCTCAGGCGGATGCGAAAATTTCCGTCGTTGAAGGTTCACTCGTCAAGCTTGGTTCGGTTGTTCCACCGGACGTCGGATATGTAGCTGGTCCAGCCCAATCGCATTACCGGACGACTTTGCGAGTCGCGGTTGAGAATGGGAGACCCGCATACAGGCGGTCGCGTTCGAACGAGCTGGTCCAAATTGACGACTGCTTCGTTGCCCACCCGTTGATGGAAGATATTTTGGCTGAGGGTTTCTTTGCAGATACTGCTGAAGTGACGATTCGAGTCGGATCTCGTACCGGCGACCGACTGGTTATGGGAGAACCTCACGCAAAGAATTTCCGTTTACCAGACGATGTCAAAATCGTTGGAAGAGACCAGGCGCGTAAGGGCGCAAATGCCTTCATAGTTGAGGAGGCAGCGGGGATCGATTGGAAGGTTTCTGCTCGGTCGTTTTTTCAGAGCTCTCCCGAGGGCGCTGAAATCTTGACGGCGTTAGCTGCAGAATGGTTGACGGTGAACGATGTGGGTGAGCAGGTTCTAGTTGATCTGTATGCCGGGGTGGGATTATTTTCTGGCACTGTCGGTGACTGGTTTGAAAAGGTCACAGCGGTGGAATCTTCAGTTTCGGCTGCCAAAGACGCCACTCACAATCTGGGACCGCATGTCGCTGTTCATCGAACGCAGGTTGAACGATGGGTTCCCGAACTTGCCGATGTAGTAATAGCGGATCCTCCCCGTAGCGGATTACGAGCTGAAGGAGTTGAACAGATCCGTAAGACTGAGGCACCGCATGTTCTTCTCGTTTCTTGTGACGCTGGTGCCCTTGGAAGAGATGCGTCATTGATGGTTGCAGCGGGATATGAACTCGACCAAGTCGATGTCGTAGATATGTTCCCTCAAACGAGCCACGTC
>SGYJ01000083.1 GCA_004214275.1 Acidimicrobiales bacterium
GAGATTTGTGGCGTCGACCCACGTACCCGGGGAAGGAGAACTGATGAGTCGCTTGACATCCTTCAGCGGTTACTGGCAGGCGAAACAGTCGACCACAGCGGTGAATTTTTCAACTTTGAACAAGCACGAATAATTCCGACCCCAGATCCACCAATCCCGGTTTATGTAGGCGGACGAGCGGACGCAGCGCTTCGCAGAGCAGGTAAATATGCAGATGGCTGGCTCGGTATTTGGTGCTCAAGTGAGCGATATGCAGAATCGATAGCGATATATAACCAGGCTGCAGAAGACGCACAAAGAGAGGTTCAAGCAGACCATGGAATTCAGCTTTGGGTCGGAGTCGGGAAGGACCGAACAGAAGCAGCGTCTTTCGTTGGGCCTGCCATGGAAGGCTTCTATCGCGTCCCTTTCGAAAAATTCTCGCGGTACACACCTCACGGGACAGTGGATGACATCGTAGATTTTTTGGCCCCATACTTGGAAGCTGGCTGCCGCCACTTCAACCTCACACCAGTGGCGTCAACAGCAGAGGCGGGCATCGAAGTGATAGGCGAAGTAGGGGAACGTCTACGCAGGATGACTGACTAACCTAATGTTGGCCTCGTGAGCATCGCTACCGACTCGAGTCTGCGTATAAAGCCAATAGCAGGGGCGCTAGGCGCTGAGATCAGTGGCGTCGACTTAGCAACCGCCTCGCAGTCCCAAATTCATGCGATCAGGGAAGCATTTAACGCATACCACGTTCTAGTTTTTAGAGAACAACTGCTCTCTCCGCGTCAACAAAAACGGTTTGCTCAACAGTTCGGTTCTCTGGAAACTCACCCCTACATAAATGGCCTTGAAGGAGACCCTGAAGTCGTAGCGATCATCAAAGAGCGCGACGAAAAAATCAATTTTGGCGGAGGCTGGCACACTGACATGTCATTTCTCCCGAGGCCCCCACTCGGTTCCCTCCTCTATGCCCTCGAAGTCCCTGAATATGGAGGAGACACCCTCTTTTCCAACCAACATGCTGCATATATGGCGCTTTCGGACACAATGAAAGCCATCGTCGACGACCTTGTAGGAGTCCATTCAGCAGCAAGTCAATACGGAAGAGGTGGGGATTCCGAAAAACGTCATTACGGGTCGATGAGCCTTGAAGTATCAGACCAAGCTCATCAGCTAGCCGAACACCCCGTCGTACGAACACACCCAGAATCAAACTTGAGAGCTTTATATGTGAACCGACCCTTCACAGAAAGCATCAAAGGAATGCGAAAGCCGGAGAGCGACGCCCTTTTGAAGTTCCTGTGTCGGCACTGCGAGCAAGAACGATTCACCTGTCGAGTCAAATGGGAAGTCGGAACATTGACTATGTGGGACAACCGAATCGTTCAACACTACGCATTGAACGACTATCACGGACAGAGACGCCATATGAACCGGGTAACCGTTGAAGGCGACACCCCTCGATAGAGATCCACAAAATGTTAAACGGTTGATCACAAATCGACCCGTTAGCTCTACGTCAATCCGCGCGCGAGACTGCACTCCTAACTTAACTTCACACAGCAGTATCAAAGGGGGTACAGGTGCGACCGCTTGAGGGAATCAAAGTCCTTGATCTCAGCCGCGTTTTGGCAGGCCCCTTCGCCGGACGCATCCTGCATGACCTAGGTGCAGAAGTCGTGAAAGTAGAACCACCAGAGGGCGATGTAACGAGAAATTGGGGGAAGGTCCGAGCTGGTCTCGCTGGCTACTACACGCAACAGAACGCGGGGAAGCGCAATATCTGCATTGATCTTCGTGCCGAAGGAGGAGCTGAACTTATTCGTCGACTTGCCGCGGAAGCCGATGTACTTATTGAAAATTTTCGACCCGGAATTATGAAAAAATTTGGACTTGCCTACGAAGACCTCAGGTCCATGAACGAAAAGCTGGTCATGCTTTCAATTTCAGGGTTTGGTCAAGAAGGCCCTGAGTCCGGCCGCGCGGCTTACGCCCCAATATTGCACGCTGAATCAGGATGGCTACAACGAAGCGCTGAGTGGAATCAACAACCTGTCACCGATCTAAACCTTTCAGCTGCAGACACCAACGCTTCGTTGCATGGCACGATCGGTCTTTTGGCGGCGTTGCGAGTAGCCGAACTTACCGGCGAGGGTCAACATATAGATATGTGCATGCTCGATGCGTTTCTAGCTACCGACGATGCAAGCCATCTTGGCCTTGATGATGTCGGCTACACATCTGCTGGTGGATTGGTATGGGAAGGCGTAGGTGGACCCGTGCTGACAGCGGGGGACTTTCGGTGGATATGGAAGCAACTCCAGCAAGTTCACGGCCTCGAAGACGGAGCTCCCGCGAATGCTGATATTCCGACTAAACGTGCCTATCGAGAATCAGCGATCAATGAATTCCTCAGCTCTTTCGATTCCCGAGACGAAATGTACAAAGCGCTCGACCAATGCAATTTGGCGTGGGGAGACATCAAAACGACCGCAGAAGCGTACGACTCTCCGACCGCTGAACACCGAGGCTCTTCTGTCGCCATAGACGCACGAGACGGTTCAACCCGGCGAGTCAGTCAAACTCCCTATCGATTTTCGAAAAGCTCATCAGGGTTACAGCCCGACGCTGTCGCGCCGTACCGAGGAGAACATAATTCAGAGATTCTGCAAGGGTGGCTAAACACGAGCCAACACGAGATCGAAACGCTCTCCCAGGCAGGAGTTCTCCTAGAAGAGAACAACGCTGAGGAGGTTTGACATGAACAGACTTGATGGAAAGGTCGCTGTTATAACGGGAGCTGCTAGCGGCATGGGCGCCGCCACTGCCCGCCTCTTCGCTTCCGAAGGAGCACGAGTACTAGTTACGGATATGGACGATGAGAAAGGTCGAAACATCGCTGAAGAGCTCGGCGATCAGGGCGACTTTTTTCATGTCGACGTATCACGAGAAGACGACATCGCTAGCGCCATAGACCACACCACTTCGGCGTGGGGTCGCTTAGATGTCATGTTCAACAATGCCGGATTCGGGGGCGCTAGAGGCCCGATCGAATCAATCAGCGAGGATGACTTCGACCTAACAGTCGACGTGCTGCTCAAAGGAGTGTTCTTGGGCATGAAACACGCGGCACCAGTGATGAAGGAACAAGGCTCAGGATCCATCATCTCAACTGCGTCGGTTGCAGGACTTCAGGCAGGAGAATCCCCCCACCTGTATACAGCTACAAAAGCAGCAGTGATACATCTGACCAAGTCAGTCGCGCTTGAACTAGGACAGGAGGGCATAAGAGTCAACGCAATATGTCCCGGGGTTGTTGCCACCCCGTTGGCTCACGGACCTTTAGATGAAGAGCGGCGCCAGAAGTTTCGAGATCGATTTGGTCGCCACCAACCAATCGGACGTGTAGGTGAACCAGAAGACATAGCTCAAGCAGCGCTTTTTTTGGCCTCGGATGATTCAACCTTCATCACAGGAACTGCCATGGTCGTAGACGGCGGAGCAAATTCGGGTCGGGCATGGCATCGCCAAAGCGAACTCATGACCGGAGAAGGACCTATCAAGCTCTACAGACCCGAAGGTAGATGAGGGCTAACCCCCGCTACCTTTGTGGAAAATGGAACCAGTCGATCCGCATGAACGTCTCAAACTATGGAAGCACTAGCCGACTTGGATCGACAGGTTGTATCTATGGTCATGAAAGTCGAGAGAAGACGAGTGGCTGAAGACCCACAGCGACCCGCTGCTCCTCGCTCAAATGAAGCTCCTCGGCTCACAGACGGCCACCGAGATTTCGACACCTTCTATGCCGCCAATCGGGACCAGATAGCAAGGGCCCTTAGCCTGAGTTTGAGAAACCCTGATCTGGGAGCTGAAGCGGCAGACGAAGCTTTTGTCAGAGCATGTCAACGCTGGGCCGAAGTCTCGACTTTCACAAACCCCCAGGGATGGGTCTACCGAGTAGCCATGAACTGGGCACGTTCTTGGCTCCGTCGGGCACGAAGAGAACGAGAGAAACGTCCGATGCTTGTCGAGGCAGAATTTGCTGAAGATCAAATAGTTGACGTCGACTTAGAACGGGCCTTGGAGAGTCTGGCGCCAAACCACAGAACTGTGGTGGTAGCCCGATTCTTCATGGAATGGTCGGTCGAGGAAACGGCTGAGGCACTCGGGATTCGACCCGGAACAGTAAAAAGCAGGCTCAGCCGGGCACTTAATCAACTTGCCGGAGAACTGGGAGAAAACCCGACGTTCGTTCCCGCATCAGATCCGGAGGACAAGCACCTTGAATCTTGATGATGAAGTGCGTCGCCATTTACGTGACACAGGTGAACAGGTCGCACTAACTCCGGGGTTAGTAGACGCAGTACGTATCCGTGCGGCCACTCGCTCGCGCCGCCGCCGCCGGCTGTACAGCGGACTGAGTTCCCTTGTAGCTATTGCAATAGTTGGGGGATCAATTGCGGTTCTGCTTGGAGGAGGCGATCAAGATCCCACCTCGCTTGAAGTCGCGACCCCGACTGCACTAGCTAACGAATCTGAAGAATCCAAGGGCGAGACGACACAAGATTCTGGGAACCAGGCCTTGATCGCAGCTACCAGTCCCACATATGAGACCGTTCCCCTCACGACCGACGATGAATCATCGAGCTCGACTCTCGCATCAAGAAAATCCGAAAAGAGGGACTGGATCGAAGTGAATGGCCCGATCGCGGGAGCGAGCACGGAATATGTCTATTCAGGCGACACGGTCCTTGGTCGCGTGGGCACTGAATGGTTCGTAAGAGACGAATCGTCCTGGCGACAACTTGAGTTACCCGACTCGCTCGAGGTAATAGCAGTAGATCTAGGCATCGGAGAAGACTTCGTTCGATTGGCAGGCTGGTTGGGAGACGACCTGTGCAGTAGAGAACTAGTGATTCAAGTCAAGAACGGGGACCAATGGCAACAATATGAAATCCCGGATCAACTAGCACCCGGACTTGTTAGCTCAGTTTCTCAAGCCCGGCTTCGTGTCACCGACCACGAAGTAGCGATGTCACGCATCGAAGAAGTTGCGGTTAATCCTGTGTGTCTTCTGCAAAGCCTAGGAATTGACGCAGTCGAAGCCGAAATTGTCGACGACCTGGTGTATGCAACGGACCCGAAAGCAGGCCGCGTCATATATTCGCTTAGCAAATTTGGACCATTAGAAGCGCAAGAGTTTATTACTAACGGAGCGACCGAGCGTTCTCTGCTTGTCAGATCTACCGGTGGAGGACAGTGGACCACAACGCCCCTCCCGGATTACGGAGTTACTGAGCTTGGCATCGTCGATGGGATCATCATGATGGAGGATGCCGAACACACGGTTCATGACGGGCAGCGTCTGAAACGTACCGAAGTAATTCCAAGTGACGCAGAACAACTCATAGATGCACTTGTCACTTCATCGGGCATGTCGATGCTGTTCGAACGAGGTGAACAAATTTGGCTCCGAGATACCGACGGAGAACAGCTCCTCGACCAAGTAAGCGAACGACCTGTCCTGTGGGGCAGACTGGGACGGGTTTCCGCAGAAGTAACCATGGTTGTCGAGACCGAACAAGGCCAGGCCCTTTTGATGTCGGGTCAGTGACCTAGGGGAGGGACATAGCGTGACCGACGTAGCGCTTCTATCAACAGTAGAACAAGCCGGTTTAATCAGACGGGGAGAAATTTCAAGCAGAGAGTTGACTGAGCACTTCATTGAACGAATTGAACGTCTGGATGGCGAGATCAATTCGGTAATTACACGAGACTTTGCGACTGCCACAGCTGAATCAGATGCCGCTGACGCCGCTCAACAAAAAGGTGAGCCCATGGGACTCCTGCACGGAGTACCCATAACTGTCAAAGATGCCCTACAGACGAAAAACCTTAAGTCGACCGGAGGAGCAACGGAGCTTCAAAACAACGTTCCGCCAAACGATGCTGCAGTAGTTGCTTCTGTTCGCCGCGAAGGCGGGATTGTCATGGGCAAAACCAATCTCCCGCGTTGGTCAGGCGACATTCAGGCTTACAACGACATTTTTGGCACGACAAACAATCCGTGGGACATATCCCGCGGCCCGGGAGGATCTTCGGGCGGAGCTGCAGCAGCGGTGGCAATGGGCTTTACTTCTTTCGAAATCGGAACAGACATTGGCGGCTCAATCCGGTTTCCGGCAGCGTTTAACGGCGTATGGGGACATAAACCAAGTTTCGGAGTTATTCCAACTACCGGATATCTAGACCACGTCAATGGAGGAGTGAACGAAGCAGATATCAACGTTTTCGGACCCATAACAAGAAGTGCACAAGACCTCGAACTTCTATTGGAAATAATGAAACGAGACTCACCTCCTTGGGTGGCTGAATTAGGAAGCGTTCCCCAGAACTTGAACGATCTAAAAGTTGGGGCTTGGTTGGACGACGACTTCTGTCCCGTAGACAACGAGGTTCGTGAACACCTTGACAAGGTTGTCAACGAACTAGAAAAAGATGGCCTATCTGTTGACCGAGCAGCGAGGCCCGACCTGGACCCAGACGAAGGTGCCATGCTGGGGTTGTGGCTGGTTCAAAGGGCTACTGCACAAAGCACCGACAGTGATGGCCCCGGCCACCGTATTTGGCTTGACCAACATGCGAGGCGTGAAGAACTGAGATTGAAATGGGCACAGTTTTTCAGCAACTACGACGCTGTGATCATGCCGGTCTGTTTCGTGCCACCATTTGAACACCAACAAGAAGGTGATTTCAGAAGCCGGACTCTTATCTGCAACGGAGAAGAACGCGGCTACATCGATGTTGTCAAATGGACGACCATGGTTGGAATGGCATACCTGCCCTCAACGGTGCCGCCCACCGGGCTAGGACCATCCGGTTTGCCGATCGGTTGTCAAGTAGTAGGTCCCTACGGTGGTGACAAGCTGACTATTGCATTGGCTGGACGGATCGGCGATCTCATGGGCGGCTACCAGCCGCCCCCTCGCGCTCTATAACCTTTCGAACATCAGCGATCGCTTCTCGAAGGTTGGGTAACGAGGCGCATATTGCTTTCGAATTAGGAGACAAGAAAACGAACACGACGCTGCTAACTGGTTGGCGAGTTGTTTCTTCGAGTGCAGCGGCGTAAGTGGCGCCTTGGAGGCGGTAGCGGTCAACCTTGAGGTCTATTTCGTTGGGCTCGACCTGATCGGTTTTGTAGTC
>SGYJ01000084.1 GCA_004214275.1 Acidimicrobiales bacterium
TGCCCGGACCTACTCTCCACGACACGAGATGCTCGACGCCGCTGTCGTCATGGGAGCTGTTGCCGCAGCTACGACTGAACTGCGACTCGGTACCAGTGTCCTAGTCGCTCCTTACCGTCACCCCTTGAGCGATGCGCGACAGTTCGCGACAGTCGACGTGTTAAGCGCTGGCCGCCTCCTTTTTGGGGTTGGCGCCGGTTGGATGGAAGAAGAGTTCGATGCACTCGGAATCAACTTTGGTGAACGGGGTAAAAGAACCGTTGAATGTATAGAAATTTACAAGCGAAGCTGGAGCGAAGGTTTCGTCTCCTTTAATGGCGACTATTACGCTTTTGAAGACATTTCAATGGATCCGAAACCACTACAAAAGCCTGGTCCGCCGATAATTTACGGTGGCGTCTCTCCCTTGGGAGCAAAACGAGCAGCTACTTATTGCGACGGCTTTTACCCGGTGTTCCTCGACCCGTTTGCTGACCCCCACCGGCACTCAGATTTACAGGACATCATTAGCGAAGAGCTAAACGTTCTCGGACGACAAACATCACAATTCATAATGATGGCTGCGACAACGATGCGCTTAACAGACTCCGAGGACTCTGTATCGGCAACAACGCCAAGAAAAATCTGTTCAGGTTCCGCAGAGCAGGTAATAGAGGACTTGAACGAATTTGCACTTGCGGGATATTCGCTCGTGGTCGCAAAAATGGATTGTCCGTCAGGCGAAGTGGCGGAGGTCAAAGAACAAATCGAACGAGTCGGCGCGGAGATAATTCCTCATTGCGACTCATTAACCATCAGTGGTGACTGGAAAACCGACTTCTGAGTTGACGTTCTGATGCCAATAGTCAGTTAACGGTGACGCTAGGCCTGTAGTTCAAGTGATTCAGGGCCTCGGAAAACAACCGTATCGCGCCAAGATATCTCTTCTGAAGCAAGGCTCATAGAGGGCATTTTGGTTGCCAGGGCTTCGAGAATTATCGATACTTCCATACGAGCTAACGCCGAGCCCATGCAATGGTGGGGACCCAGGCTGAACGTAATCGGTACGTTGTTTTCTCTCTGTATTTCGAAATCATCTGGATTAACGAATCTGTCGGGGTCATGGTTACAGGCGCCCAGCAGCGGAAATACCGCTTCTCCTTCGGCAATCGGATAACCGGCGATTTCAGTGTCTTCGAATGCCACCTCCCAGCTTTGGACCACGGGGGCGTCGTAACGCAAAGACTCTTCGGCAGCGGCCGCGGCAAGCTCAGACGGCCGGTCTGCGAGAGTTTCCCATTGGGACCGGTCACGCATCATCGCCAAAACTCCGTTACCGACTGTGTCGCGGGTCGTTTGATGCCCAGCCGAGAAAAGGAAAATACAGTTCGACACGAGCTCTTGACGGCTTATTGCCTCATCTCCCACCGATGCCCGAATGAGATCCGAAAGCAAGTCATCACCTAGGTTGCTGGAACGATCGTGAATCAAGTCCTCCATGAGTTGCCATTCGTCCCCGAGCGCCGAGGCCGCGTCCGCATATTGGGATTCGGTGATGGCCGGTGAGACAAGATGAGCGATGCGTTGAGTCCAACCATCGAACAGTGCGCGATCTTGAATCGGCACACCTAAAAGTTCACAGATCACTAATGAGGGCACTGGGTGCGCAACGACATCTAGGAGATCGAATTGATCTCCGGGCTCGACTTGATCTAGTAGTCGGTTAACAAGGTCCACTATGAATGGGCGCAACGATTCAATTCTTCTCGGCGTGAACGTTTGCGCAAATAATCCCCGTACTCGTTGATGGTCTCCGCGATCCAGGTACGTCATTCGTTTGATTACATACTCGTATGGTTGTCCAGCACCGAGCGATTCGAAGTACTGCTTTTGGAAAGTGGAAGCGACTCGCCCAAACTCATCTCCTAACAGGACTGATCGGGCGTCGTCGTACCTGAAAACCCAGTGCGCTCTGCCATCCCAGTGCACCGGGGACGACTCGCGCATCACAGCGAAGGTTGGAAAGGGGTCGATACGCATCTGTGGGTGTAAGAAGTCAAACGAGGAGGTATCCCACGCACCGGGTTCGCCATCTAATGCAACCGTCATGCTGACCTTTCAGATCGACATCTCCATCAGACCACAATCCGATCTTGCTATGCCGAAGATCTACTGGTCACTCACGGGGCCGTCTTGCCTCATCGACTCTGACACTGAACTACTGAAAGCCTTTTCCTGTTGGACCTCGAATAAACGAATACGATCGTGTTGGGGAACAACGACCGATTCGAAGCGGTTTGTTGGAGGGGGTTACTCGTGATTCAGACTTGGGAAATCGGTGAAGCAAAGATCACCAAGGTGACTGAAATGGAGCAGATATGGCCGGGGTTCGCGGTCATTCCGAAGGCGACGCCCGAGGCGATGCTTGAACACGAGTGGACATTAGGTCCGTTTGCTGATCCCGCTACTGGACGAATTCGATTGTCGTTTCATGCGTTCTGCATCGAAATCGGTGACGAAAAGATTGTTGTTGATACGTGCGCGGGTAACGACAAACACCGCCCCAATTTTGAGGCCCTTGGTGGCCTTGACACCGATTTCATGGACAGGATGATCGAAGCCGGATTTGGGCCCGATGACGTGACTGCGGTGGTGTGCACACATCTTCATGTTGATCATGTTGGTTGGAACACTCATTTGGTTGGAGATGATTGGGTGCCTTCTTTTCCTAAGGCCCGTTACTTGTTTGGTGAAAAAGAGTGGGCACATTGGAGGGTTGAACCTCAGGTTTACGGTGACGTGGTGGGAGACAGCATTCAGCCCTGTATCGATGCCGGGCTAGCGGAACTTGTCCAAAGCGACATGCGTCTCAATGATGCTGTGTGGCTTGAGCCAACACCAGGTCACACTCCTGGTCATCACAGTGTCCGAATCTCATCGAATGGCGCGGATGCTGTCATCACAGGTGACCTTTGCCATCATCCAATTCAATTTCAGCTACCGGAATGGTCAAGTGAACCCGATGTAGACAAACCCGCTGCTACCGCAACCCGTCGACAGTTCGCTGAACGTTACTGCGATGACCACACCTTGATTCTGGGAACCCATTTTGGTGGTCCTTCTTGCGGGCTTCTCCGACCCATCGAAGGTTCTTGGTGGCTCGACCCTGCAGGATTCGCGGACACCGTTGACGAATAACAGGTCAGCAGTTGATTCTCAACGCTGAAACCACATCATGTTCAGCTTGATCCATCGATAAGCCCCAGTGTTGCTTGACCGCGATCCACGCTGTGAGGTACGCACAGTGAAAGTCTTCTGATGGTGGCATCCATTCTGCTGGGTCTTTGGCGCCTTTCGATCGATTCGAAGAAGCAGATACTGCGATAAGCGATTCGGGGATCGACATGTCGTTGGCGAATGCTTCGCGCCGTGTTCGGTCCCAGGCCCAAGCGCCGCTGTCCCATGCTTCTTTCAAAGGCACCATGTGGTCAACATCAAATGTTGAAGGATCGTTGGTTTCGATGCCGTCGAAGGCGCTGTACCAGCGGCCGCCTTCTAACGAACATTTCCCAGCTACCACTACCTCAATCAGTGACTCTTCGATCAGAACTTCTCGTCGCGTGTCGCAACCGTCGTTGTCAACGTCCGACCAGTGCCTAAACAACTTGCGTTCATAGCCACCCTCATGTTCAGGTTCAATCAGAATGGATACAGGCTGTTGACCAGTTGCTGTTATTTGTGTGACCACCGGCTTGCTCATTGTCGTAGTGACAATCACTGTTGAAACGGTTGCTGGCTTCTCTGTCTTTGTTGACTCGGTCTCTTCTGATTCAGGAAGAGTGCAAGCCGCAACCAGCATCAACAGAACTGCACATGAGAACTGCCCCTTGATCACGAAGTTTCCTTCCAACCAGTGTCATCGGGTTTGGGTCTGGAATGCCAAGTCGCCAACAAAATCAATAAGAAAGCAATGGCGACCACAATCGCCTTCTTCCAGTGTGATCTTGGTCCACAATCGCAAATGTCCTCGTCGACGTCCGAAACAGTCGAGTCTGACCCTTCCTGCAGAGCGAACTCAAGAACTTGATCTGCCGCCGACTCACTAGCCGACGACCCCACAAACCTTTCCTGCGTGGTCTCTATCCGCTCTCGGGCTTCATTCCCCTCAATTACCGCAGATACGGCACTCCCGTGTGACACCGCTAACAAAAAACAAATCAGGGCAGCGAAGTGACGCACGCACCAAGTCTGCCATCGACTTGCACCGTGGTTACTCAACCATCAAGTCAAGGTTGTTCAAAATGGAAATAGGTCGTCGTGGTTTCCGATCAGTCTGTGCCGGGCGCGACGAGGAAACCCGACAAGATTCCGGCCGACTATGATCCGATGGCAACAGGGGCAACCTCGGAGGTCAACATGGCGCACAACAACGGCGCACGATCGCCCAGCCAGGCTTCACCAAATGATGGCCGTATTTTTCCGGCAAAAGCTAAAGGTTCGAGACCTACCTATTTTGACGACGATGGGGCCTCTGACGCCATGGTCCAAATCGTTACTGCTCTAGCTGCCGAAGTCTGGGCTTTGACCGAACGCATACACAACCTCGAACAAATTCTTATCGACCAAGGCCACCTCAAGGATGACCTTATACAGAATTACGAACTTGCCTCCTCCGAAGAAGAACAGCGACTAGAAGATGCATCCCTATTCGCCGGCCGCATTTTCCGAGTCTTGGAAGAGATGCGCGAAGAAATTGTCACTGAGGAATCACCCGATGACTATTTAGCGGTAGTGGATCGAGCATTTTCGGAACTGGGAAGAAAATCATGACGCAGCAACTACACCCCATGCTTCCAAGAGAAAACATGGGAGAAAATTCGCGAGGACGCTTCGTTCAAGCACTCAAATCCCATATCGCCACCAGAGTCACGCCCGGGGTTCGAGAACTATACGAACACGCAGCTAAAGCCGACTGGGAAAGAGACCATGGGGAACCTCCCCAAGATCGGCATGAAATTCGACAATCCCTGAGCCAAAAATCTTATTACCAGTTGTGGAGTTCGTTGCGACGCACAAGCCAACACCTTCTGTGGTCAACAGTGGCAGATTGCATCGAGAGACAGGCGGAACAACTTCGCGACGCAGCAAAAATTGAAAATCCTGTTGGATCACTCCAACTCGACCCGAACCTTGAGTTGCCGTGGTACCAGTGGGACGTGGATATTCACGCCATGCCCGGTGGGTACCGCGGCGAATACGGGGAGGGCGATGTTTTTGCAGGCGCTCTCTACGACCGAGGTGTCTACCTGTACGCGATGGGACAGATGGGAGCGCTGAACGATGACTACGGACAGTCAATCATCGCTAATTATTTATCGGTCGAGCATCCAACGTTCTCGCCCCAACACATCTTGGACATAGGCTGCACCGTTGGTCACGCAACTCTCCCATACGCTCAAGCGTTCCCAGCAGCAGAGGTTCACGGAATTGATCTAGGCGCACCAGTGCTGCGTTACGGACACGCTCGAGCTGAAGCGTTGGGTACGAAAGTTCATTTCTCGCAACAAAACTGTGAAACGACCAACTTTCCTGAAGAACAATTCGATCTCATCGTTAGCCACATACTTTTGCACGAACTTCCCCCCGAAGCACTGCGTCGAACATTTGCTGAATGTCATCGACTGCTGAAGCCGGGAGGACTAATGGTTCACGCAGATTTCCCCGGGTACGAAGGCGTTGATCATTTGTCTCAGTCAATGATTGATTGGGACACCTACAACAATCATGAACCGTTTTGGGGGCCGATGAGAGACATGGACCTCGTGGCGGAAAGCGCTGCGGCGGGCTTCACCTCGGCGAACGTGGAGTCAGTGATTGTGCCTACTGGACGGATTTTGCAAAGCGGTAAGGGACAGCAATCCGGTCAACTCTCGTTGCTGGTGGGTCGTAAGCCTTAATTCTTCGTTAATCCTGAGCCTTGTATGCGACGACATCGATTTCGAGCAATGCCTCAGGGATCAATAGGCCCGATATGACTGCTGTGCTAGCTGGAGGGTCTTTGGGAAAATACCCTTTTCGGACCGCGCTGTAGGCCGCGTAGTTAGTTGCATCGGTTATGAAAGCCTGCAACTTGACAACATCAGTGAGCGCATACCCGGCCTCTTTGAGTACTAGCTCGACGTAGCTGAACTCCTGTTCCGCTTGCCCAGTCATGTCTTGGGTCAAGTCTCCGGCGATGCAGCCAGACACGTAGAGGAAAGGGCCCGCTTGCATAGCTGGAGAAAATGCTCCCGATCGAATCATCTCAGGATGAGCGTGAGCTTCTTCAAGTGCTTGAGAACGTATAACGATGCCTGCCATTGGTTTAGTCCTTTGCATTTAGTTGTCCCTGGTGTGGCAACCAGTTACGCAAACACCGGTTTACACGCTTATTTCAGGAGGAGGCGTTTCAGCAGCTAGCTATACCCGCGGGTTGTCACGCAAAGCCTGTTTCCATGACCGAAAACTTGAATGCCATTCACCGTCAGGGCCTTTCCCGCCTGGGGACTGGTCGGGTCCTAAATCAAAGAAGTAAAACTCCGACTGGTCAGCCGGGTTCAACGCCATATATCGACCCGGACCACGTGACTGTCCGGCGAGCCAAACGAGCCACCCAAAGATTCTTCGCTTGAAGTACGGCTCGGGGTTCCCTTTTACATCTGCACCCAACCTGAGTAGTTCATCTGGTGCTGCCTCCCAGGCCACAGCGGCAATATTTCGATCTCGGGTAGGGGTTTCGGGAAGATCACTCAACGAGACCGGTGAGTAGTCAAAGGGTCGCTTATCAGCTGGAATCGCTCGATCCATTAGACCTCTCACCGAGTTCAGACGCACAAAACTTAGCCAAATGGTGGACCAGAGCATGCCAGACCCAAAAGTTTTTAATTGGGTATCAGGCATCGACCTTGAAACTCAGATGATTACGCCCGGGACCTCCGTAGATATTCCATGGCTGGTCCTAGTAGGCACCTTCCGCTCGCAGGTGATCGATTTCTTCCCAACTAAAACCGGCTTCAAGGAGTACCTCTTCGGTGTGTTGTCCAAGACTGGGTGCTACGACAGCTGGTTTGGTTGGGGTAGCACTCATGTGGATCGGGTTGCCAACG
>SGYJ01000085.1 GCA_004214275.1 Acidimicrobiales bacterium
GCTGGGCTTCGGGTAAGGCTGCCGCTGTCGTCAGCCACAATCGCCGGCAAACACGCCTCTGATTTGACGGAGGTCGCGCAGCTACTGGCGGAAGAGATCAACGTCCATGACGTCATCTTGACTGAAGATATAGGTGAGCTAGCTAACTTGAGTCTCCGCCCCAACGGAAACGTTCTCGGCCCACGCCTCGGAGGCGATGTGCAAAAGGTTTTCGGGGCAGCCAAGAAAGGTGAGTGGACTCTTATCGCCGATGGGAGAATTGAGGTAGCTGGACATACTCTCGACCCAGGCGAGTACGAACTTGCTCTCGAACCGAACGACCCCATAAGTACCGCTTCATTACGTTCGAATGAAGCGGTGGTGGTTCTCGATATGGAAGTGACTCCTGAGCTTGAGGCGGAAGGTGCTGCTAGGGATCTCATCAGAACTATTCAACAAGCGCGAAAAGACGCAGATCTTCAGGTAACTGACCGAATCGAAGTCGAGATCAATTGGTCTCCACCAAATGTCGAAGCAGTAAAGGCTCATGAGGCTGTCATCATGGCTGCGGTACTTGCGCACCGCATTTCTTGGCTGCCAGGCGAATCTCAGCCGTATGTAAAGCTCATCAGTTCTTGAGCACGAAGCTATTCGCCTTCTAGCGACTCTCGGCGTTGCAGTGCAGAGAAGAATGGGTCTTCGATATCGTCACCTGAGCGAATTTCCCGAGCAGGGCGTTGTGTTGCTGCTGCGTCGGGAACGGTCGTCGTTGGTCCGTCGATGATTGCCACCCCTTCAATAGTGCTTGTCGCCGGATGCTGATCAGGTGGGCCATCCGGCCGTCCACTAAGGTCCCGAGCGATTTCTCCTAAGGCTCGCCGCCTAGTCTCGATTAAATCGGCTAGTTGATCAGCATCGTTTCGTCTAGCACTTATTCGGGCGTCTAATTCCAATAACTCTGACTCAAGTTCAGCCTTTCGCTCCATGGCACCAGTAGCAGCTAGTTCCGAGGACGAAGCCACAAGGACATCTGCCAAGAGATCGGCAATCTGTTCTCGAGCTGCCACGATTGCATCTTCCACAACATCGTCGGCAGTTTCCTGCGCTAAGGAAATTAATTGCGCTATGCGGTCTATCTCAATTTTGGTGGCGCCAATGGCCACGGAGCCTTGGTTGGGAGCCTCTCCAGCGGATGCAGTTGTTGCTGGCTCAAGTCTTGGAGCAGTTTCTAAGGCTTCTTTGATACTTTCAACCGCGCTGCGTCGACCATCGTGGACGTGCACTTCACCATCTTCGCCATTCGAAGATGTTCGTGTTTCTGCGTCGATGATTCGATCGGCTACATCATCTAGCCGCGCCTGCATTTCACCTAATCCAGCGGCCACTCGTTCAAGAAAATCATCAACCGCATCCGGGTCGTATCCTCTGAAACGCTCCGGGAAATGCTGAGTTTCAAGCAACTTCGGGGTCAACTCCATGAGATGACACTAACAACAAGGGACCGAGACCGAAACTGAGAAGAGTCGAACTTAGCTATCCGCAGTTCAGAATTACGCCAGCGAGCACCCATTGGATGAGAATTAGAACAAGAATCGGTGAGAGGTCGAGTCCGAAGCCTCCAAGCCGAAGTGGTGGCAGAGCGCGGCGTAACGGACCCATTAAAGGCTCAGTGACACGGACAAGGAAAGTTCGCACAATAGCTACGGGACTATCTTGGGCGATCGGGATCCAGCTAAAGATAATGCGGCCGAAGATAGCCAGAACATAGATGTCGCAGAGAGTGCAGAGGACCTGAGTCATTGTCGAACCCTTGATCAGTAATGCAAACCGCGCTCTTGGAGGCGTTGGCGCTCCTCCTCAGCAAGGTTCACGTGTGATGGGGCGAGGAGATAAACCTGGTCAGCCACTTTCTCCATTTTTCCTCCAAGGGCGTAACAAAGCCCACTCACGAAATCGATGATTCTTCGTGCCAGATCCCTGTTGGCAGTCTGCAGATTAACTATGACCGGCTGGTCTGCTTTGAAGCGGTCTGCCAACTGTTGAGCATCGTTAAATGTTCGAGGCGCTACTACATGCGGTTTGGCGCTGGTTATCGGAATGGTTCTTACCGAACCGCTGGATGTCAATGCCGCGCTTTCGGCCGCTGCGCCCTGAGGTTGATCGGGCATCGTTGGTGACGAAGTGGGGCTAGTCACAACCGATACTTGGTCGCTCTTAGACGCGGTAGCAGCCGGTGTGTCATCTGGATGTTGGAGCCCGTCCAACTCGTCATATTGCTCATCAGGTCCTAACCCGAGATAGAGCATCGCTTGTCGCCACATCGAAGCCATTCGCCTCCTCCTAGACGCCGAGGGTACCGCGCTCTTAGCGAGTGGGGCGATCACCAAACAAAGCAGTTCCTATTCTTACCATCGTGCTTCCAGATTCGATAGCAATCTCCAGATCGTTACTCATCCCGATCGATCGATGATGGAGGCCTTGGTCGTCAGCCAATGACACGAGTTCTCGATATGCCGAGCGAATAGAAGCGGCATCATCTTGGGGTCCGATTGCCATCAAACCTGTTACTTGCAATCCGGCCGAGGTAGCAAGCGAAATTAGTTGATCGGCCTCCGTCATATGACACCCACCTTGGGCTTCATTTTGCGTCAAATTCACCTGAACCATGACCGAAGAGCCTGGACATCGCTTACTTAATTCGTGCACCAGCGACGCCCGGTCTACCGTTTGCCAAACATTGACAATTTCTGCGACCTGACGAACCTTGTTTGTCTGCATGCCTCCGATGAAGTGGACGTCCACGGCCTCGCGTTGGTCTTCGGTAAGGTCACTCCATTTAGCTTTCAGTTCTTGGGCGTAATTTTCACCGACATTTTGAAATCCGCATTCTGCGGCAAGCCTCAATGCCCAGGAACCAAAGCCCTTCGTAACAGCAACTATTTCAACTCGATCACCACTCAGCGCAGAGATTCGTTCTCGTAGCATCCCAGCTCGATCTAGCAGTTGTTCGCGACTCAGTTTGTTGTCGAGATTCATGACAAAAGTCTAATTTCAGCGACGAGCGCGAACCGTTGACCATCACCGCTAGCCCTGTATGACCAGTATCGGGGATCCTGGGCGGTGCATCGTGCGACTTGGTGATCGATGATTACTGAGCTTCTGGAAAGTGTTTCCTCAACCGCAGCTCGCAGGTCTAGTGCCGGTAGTCCGTCTTTTGTCCAACTCGCAGCTCTCTCTCCAATGAGTGTGACCATTTGAGCAAGGTCCTCGGTACCGAACTCGTATTCATCCGCAGATATATGCGGTCCGATGATCGCCCTCAGTCCATAGCATCCGTATTGGGTCATTAGTTCGGCGGCATTTCCAATTACGCCGTCCCGAATTCCCCGCCACCCGGCGTGCACAACCGCTAGCGCTGGACCTGAAAGTGAGTTTCCGTATAGAGCTATTGGCACACAGTCAGCGATCCGAACCCCAATCGGGATACCTGGTAGCACAGTTATCAGTGCATCACATTCATAGGGATTGTGGCCATCTAGGTTCTCCACTATCGCCACGTCTGAGCCATGAACTTGGTGAGGAAACACAGGTCTGCGTTTTTCTGCAGAGAAAAACGAATCTTTAAGGGCATCACCGTCGCCGCAGTCCGAAAACCTGACTCGCACTGAATGCTGTTCCCCAACTCGACGATAAAAGCTCAACATTCCTTAACTACAAAATGCCGGACGCGTGATCTTCGTCATTTGAGAAATGAAGGCACATCGAATTCGTCATCATCGTCTTCACCGTCATCGTTGATCAGCACATCTCCGTGCAGCTCATCGCTCTCATCAGCATCAAAGATGTCAGCCATCTCACCGATTGGGGTCGAAGTACTAGAACGAGTCGAGCCGGCAGTGCCATCATCCCAACGGTCAAAGCCAGCTGCGATAACCGTGATCCGAATTTCTTCACCCATCGAATCATCAATCACTGTGCCAAAAATGATGTTTGCATCAGGGTGAGCGACGTCATGTATCACGTCCGCTGCATCCCGTACCTCATGTAAACCAAGCGCATTCGACGCAGTTACGTTCAGCAAGATACCCCGCGCTCCCTCGATAGAAGCTTCCAACAAGGGACTAGACACCGCCTGTCGTGCGGCGTTCTCGGCTCGGTTATCTCCGTGAGCTCGACCTATCCCCATCAGAGCAGAACCGGCGTTCGACATAATCATTTTTACGTCAGCGAAATCAGTGTTAATCAGCCCTGGTGTCGTGATCAACGTCGTTATGCCTTGAACCCCTTCCCTCAGCACATCGTCAGCCATTTGAAATGCATCAACCATGGTTGTGTTTTCGTTTGTAACGCTGAGAAGTCGGTCGTTGGGGACCACGATTTGAGTGTCAACTCTTTCTCGGAGATCAGAAATTCCCGCGTCCGCCTGAACTGCGCGTCTTCGACCTTCGAACATAAATGGTCGAGTAACGACACCGATGGTTAGCGCACCGCATTCTCTCGCGATATCGGCTATCACTGGCGCTGCGCCAGTTCCCGTGCCACCGCCTTCACCGGCTGTTATGAAGACCATATCGGCCCCCGTAAGCGTCTCATGGATCTCGTCAGTGTGCTCTTCAGCTGCCTGGCGTCCCACGTCAGGGTCGCTTCCAGCTCCGAGACCACGGGTCAATTCTCGCCCGATATCAAGCTTGATATCAGCGTCGCTCATAAGGAGAGCTTGTGCATCTGTGTTGACCGCGATGAATTCGACACCAGTCAAACCTGACTCGATCATGCGATTAACGGCGTTGCAGCCGCCACCACCTACGCCAACAACTTTAATCACGGCCTGATAATTCTGAGGACTGGCCACTGGGCCTCCCGGTATCTCGCCAAATTTGCCCGCTAGGAACGCAACCCTGAAGGTAGCGCAAGTTTCAGCCCTTTAAGGTCCGCGCCGTCGGAGCCAGTTCGATTTGCGGCTCCGCATCGATTTCTTACCCGTTTCTTACAATTGGTTTTTCTGGATATGAGACATCTATATAGTCATCAGTTCGGTTCTCTTTGTCGAGATGATCGAGCATGGCGGACAGGGAAATAATTTTCGCCCCGAGTCGCTTATCGTCGCCAAAGATCACCTCTTGAATGTTTCGGAGCCGGCCATGAATTTCTCCACGAGAGTCCCGCCGCAGGCTTGAAAATTTGCTGTGCAGATCTGAGGGCATAAGAACCAGGAGTGACAGTAAAGCTGAACTGTCATCAGCTAAATAGACACCCGGAGAACCAGCGGCGCGCACTCCACTTAAACGTGGTAGTTCTGGCGGAGCTATCAATCCACGAGTTAGGACAGTTCCATCATCAGCTACCAATGCCCAGCGTTCGGGTTCTGTAAGGGCCAACGCTAAGGGTTTGTGCTCTGAGATATCGACTGTGATTCGGCCATTCCAGGAACGGTCAATGCGTGCGGTTTTGACCCACGAGAGCTCTTCAACCTTTCGTTGACTCTCACCAACGCCCCAGGGCAACGGATCACCAATTTGGAATCCGAGTCGACCTTCTACCTCTTCAAGTGTGACCCGATGCAGTCCATAAACCTCTAGTTCTTCAACATCTAGTAGCGGTGAGTGTCCTAGCAGGATGTATCCCGCGATGGCAGCAACAATGGCGCTGCTTACCCATGCAGAAATTGTTCCAGCTTTATATACGCGCTCAGGTTTGTCGCGATTAAGGGACACAGCTAGCCCTCAAATCCAATTCGTTGGATTTCGGTTCGTAGTGAAATACCGGTTTCTGAGAGCACCCGGCTGGCAATTGCAGTGATTACAGCATCAACATCGGACGCCGAACCGCCAGGGTCGGCTTGCACGAAGTTGGCGTGTTTAGCAGAAACCTGTGCTGAACCGATACGAAAACCTTTGAAGCCGAGCCGGTCAAGAAGTTCGCCGGATGTCTCTTCTTGAGGGTTAACAAAAACAGACCCAGCATTTTGGCCTCCCGGTTGATTCTCTCGCCTCCATTGCACGATCTCACTCAACACTTTTACTCCGTTTGCACTGTCGTCATGCTCTAGTTGCAGCGTCGCACCAAGAACAATTACGTCTTGAGTTACAGCACTCTTTCTGTAACCAAATGTCATTTCATCCTTAGTTTTGGTTTCGCTCTTGGAAGTCCTCAGATTGAACGTATTGACTTCAGTGACCACCGCTGCCATGTCACCGCCATGTCCCCCGGCGTTCATTCGAATCGCGCCTCCGATGGAACCAGGGACGCCGACTGCCCATTCGAATCCACCTAGACCCGAGGCGACGCTCTGTCGAGCTAACGACGGGAGAGCTACGGTGCTCCCTGCGTAAACGGTTGCCGTTTCTCGATCCATTGTTATGGTTTCGAACAGCTTCCCTATAGCGACGGTTACCCCAGGAAATCCACTATCTGCAACCAGCAGGTTGGAGCCCTTGCCAATCATCAGGGTCGGTAAATCAGTCTCGTTTCGGACCCTAGAGACCGCTTCCAAGTCTCGTTCAGTTTGTGCCTCGACATATAGGGCGGTATCTCCACCGACTCTGTAGGTTGTCAGAACTCCAAGGTTCACATTTGTCTGGGCAAGTGGTCCGAGAATCTCAAGCGCCTGTTGGATAGCTGCAGCGTCGACTCCAACAACGCTCATGGTTCTTCAACTGTGCGGAGTGCCTGTACCTCATCGGGAACAGAGGTCAAATCCCCGGCACCCATTGTGAGACAGAGGTCACCCGACCTGAGGATCGAACTCAAATAATCTGCCACTTGATCTCGACCTGGGAGATATGTGATCGAAGAATTCGGATGAGCGTCAAGAATTCCGCGAACAAGTAAATCACCAGTTATGCCAGGGCGAGGGTCCTCGCCTGCTCCGTAGATACCAGTCAGAACTACGTGGTCAGCGTCCAAAAATGAATTTTCGAAATCTCGCCAGAGTTCGGCGGTTCGACTGTAGCGATGAGGCTGAAATACTGCTATCACTCTTCCCCAATCGCCGGCCTTTGCAGCCGCGAGCACCGACGAAACTTCGCTGGGAAGATGTGCG
>SGYJ01000086.1 GCA_004214275.1 Acidimicrobiales bacterium
CGCCGACAACGACACCGCAGGGTTCACGATCGCCCAATCTGGGGGAGCGACGACAGTCACAGAAGGCGCAGATACTGACGACTTCACACTTGTCTTGAACGCCCAACCAGCATCAGACGTTGTTTTGAGTGTTGTTTCTTCTGATACCGGTGAAGTCACTACCGGCTCCGCAACAGTCACATTCACGACCAGCAACTGGAGCGCCGCGCAAACAGTGACTCTGACTGGTGTGAACGATGACATCGACGACGGCAACGTGAACTCGACGATCACTGTTGCTGTTGTTGACGGCAGTTCAAGTAATGAGTTCGACAATGTTGCAGATCAGTCGTTCACTGTCGCCAACACTGACAATGACGCAGCTGCGTTCACGGTGGCCACCAGCGCCACCAACATCAACGAAGGTGCAACGGTCACATTGACTGTGGTCCTGCAAACAGCTCCAACCACCAATGTGATGATCGACATTTCAACCTCTGATGACACTGAACTCACGGTTGGTTCTGTGACAGTGACATTCACTGCCGGCAACTGGTCAGTCACCCAGTCGATCACCTTGACCGCGGTCGATGACACTGACGTTGACGGTAACCAGAACGTGACATTGACTACAGCTGTCAACGACGCAGCATCTGACGCAGCGTATGACCCACTAGCGAACCAGACGGTCGGGTTTGTTGTCGCCGATAACGACGCTGTACCCGGACCAGAAATCATTGACCCTGACTATGACCGCGATGGTATTTACAACTGGAACGAGAAATCGGGTTGCGCCCTGTTACCTGACTGCGACTTTGACGGACTCTTAGACCCAGATGAGTTGGCGCAGTGCATCACCAACCCAGATTGTGATGCCGACGGTATTGGAGATGGCGGAGAAATTTGGGCGTGTCTGCTTACTCCCGACTGTGACGGTGATGGTGTCGAAGACGCAGATGAGGCCAACGTCGCGTGTATTCAAGATCCGAAATGCACGACAGGTGCAGACGCTGACGGGGACGGTATCTACGATCGGGATGAGCTTCCGCGGTGTGTTGATAATCCCGATTGTGATGGTGACGGCATCAGCGACTTCGACGAAATTTTCGCCTGCATTTTGCTTTCGGACTGCGACAATGATGGGCTTGGCGATCGTCTAGAGAAGAATCGTTCCTGCATTCAAGACCCAACGTGCGGTCCTCGCGCTCCTAGTTGGTCGCGTATTGGGAGAACCTCATGATCTGTAAAAGGAAAATAGCTCCCAATTACAAGAGATCTCTTGCGGGACTGCTCGTCACAGCTTTGATCGGTTCGTTCGCTTTTCAGATCAGTGCGATATCTGAGGCAGGAGCATGGACGAACGAACACGGCGCTGTATCGACTGTCACCCACTCCCAAAACAACGTTAAAAACAAGAAGCTTCTTCCACAATCGTGGACCAACGAATCAGCAGTAGATACAGAAGGCAACATTTACACAGTCTCTACGTTCGAAAAAGGTCCGATTGACATTGACACCGAAAACAAAACGGCGGACAACCAACACATCGGAGAAAAGAACAGTCCTGGGGCGGTCATTCACAAACTCGATACAAATGGAAATGCAATTTGGTGGTTCCCCTTATACGGCGACGAGAACTCTCCTAAGAACGGTGTATCCCTTAAAGACATTGCGGTTGATCTCGACGGAAACGTATACGCAGCCGGAGTATTCACCGGGACAATAAAGGTCGATTCAATAACTAAAGAATCGCAAGAATTTGGCAAAGGTAATAAGAAGAGAAATTACCCTGACCCCTTCGTTGTGAAACTGAGCCCAAGCGGAGATTTTGAATGGTTCAAGACATGGGGAGGTCAGCAAAACGATGAGTTAACCGATATTGCAATCGGCCCCAAAGGGAACCTACACATCGTCGGACACCAGCAAAGAAAAGGCCGAGCCGACCCAAACAGCGGAGTGAAAGTCACTCCCTTCAAAGGCAACTTTGGGGCCTACCTGTTGAAGCTCGACCCTGCCGGCAAGACACTATTTTCGCAACCTTGGGGTATCAAGAACCACAAGAGTTATGGCAGCTCAAAGGCCTACGGGGTAGCTGTTCAAGGAGACGGCACAGTGATCACGGTCGGAACCTTTACAAAAACAGTTCCGGTTGGAGAAGACGCTAATAACAACCTCATCAAAACGAAAACAGTGGGGAAGAAAGAAGTCGGCCTTCTACATGCAGTTGATGGCGAAACCGGTGAATACAAGTGGCATCGAGAGTCCGCGAATTCGAAGGACTACAAGACAATTCCAAGGGCGGAGATAGCGCTGGGAAATAACGGAGAAATCTACGTCGGTGGATACTTGGACGGCGACGTCTCGAAAGATACGTCCATGTTCGGAGTCTCTCTTACCGCTCCCAGTGGTGCCTCCAGCACGACAAAGAAAAGTGCCTTCTTACTAAAAGCCGACCCTAATGGCCTACCAGAGTGGGCTTACCTTTGGCCCAACGATGACCAAGGGGACTCCTTTTCGGAGCTAAGCCACTTGTCTCCAAAACCCGGAGGCGGGGTTGTAGCAGTCGGGGCTTTCGTCGGAACGCTTGCTTTGCACTCAACCAGCACAGCCGAAAAACTCACAGGTACAAGAACAACGTCGCCGGGGGATCTACTAATTCTTAGCTTGGATGCAAACAATAACTACGCATGGTTGAATCACTTACCCCACACACACGTATTGCAGGCCAATGGCGTTAGCGTCGATTTGCGAGGACGAGTTTACGTAGCCGGCAAATGGCAGCGAACTGCTGATTTCAAACCAACAAGTGATACCAGCGCTACCAGAGCAAAGTTGCAAGCCAAGAAAGCTCCGAACTATTTCAACGGCTTCATCGCGCGTTACAAAGCGAACGGAGAACTTGATAGCAGCGACTACAGCGACTCCAGTACGGTCCCTGATAATTGGAAGCTGATTCACGGGCCAACTACAGAGACAGAGTTGGTTTGGGAAAAAGCAGAGGCCGTGTGGTCCACGCCTTTGTGTCCCGGAGGGCGTTGGGAGTTCGACACACCTCAGGGGCTGGCAATGCGCAGTTACATTGTCAATCGTCAAGATCTAGACGACTCATCACAAACTGTTAGTGAATTTATCAACACCACATTTCATGATGGCGTCTCAACGGTTCCGGGCTACAACCTGTTATGGCGCGAAGATCATCGATGGGGACAAGAAAGCTACAGACCAGAATCTTTTAGAAGAAACGGGTGGACAGATAGCACAATTGCAGACACAGCGAACGAACGGGTGGCCATATTTGTCCGCAACGGAGTATTAACTTTCCGTAGCTTTGATGCATCATCAACATCGAACACAGGGCTCGACCCAGTCGAAGAAATACAAGGGGGCTCTCTTCCAGACGGATCCGACGTGTATCTCGCCTTCGCTCATCCAGGATCCACGTTCAAACTTGATGGAACACCTTGGCACCCAGGGCCCTTCGATTATCCCGAAGTCGAGATGTCCAACTGTGCGCCGGAAGCAAACTTCACAATTGATGCCGAATTCCTGACCGAAGACGAGTTGCAGGGCAACGAAAACGCCAGAGAAGCTCTCGTCACTTCCGAAGATGACAAGGCATCTTCATTTGATGTGGTGCTAACTCATCAACCATTCGGGTCAGTCACCATAGAACTCGATATTCGCGACCGCACTGAAGTGGAACTTTCGACCGATTCACTCTTATTTGGACCAAACAATTGGGACGTTCCAAAAACAGTGACAGTTACAGGCCTCGACGATTTAGATCTTGATGGCGACGTGACGTCATGGGTCACCGCGCGAGTCGACCACGGCACAAGTTCCTATGAATATGCATCGGTCGCGTCTCAGAACATCAAGGTGATAACCGAAGACGATGAAGAACCGCCGAACCCAGATCTCGACGGCGACACAATCCTCAACGAAGACGAAGTGTCAGGTTGTGAAGAGAAAGCTGATTGTGACGGTGATGGGATCAACGACAACAACGAAATTCCTGCGTGCATTCTCAGTGCGGACTGTGATGGTGATGGAGTCGAAGACAACGACGAGATCTCACCGGCTTGTATCCAAGACCCAGCCTGTACAGGTGATGACCCTGGTGAACCGGATCCGGTTCCGGTCGTGCCCGACCCTGGTGAAAGTATTTTCGTACCAGCACCGACTCCACCGCCACCGCCACCGATTGAGACTCCAACACAGGTGGAGCAGCCGCCCGCACCACCTGAACCATTAGAGGAGTTCTTTGGAGAAGAGCCAGCTACAGAGATCGATTTCGATGGCGATGGGTTAACCGCCGACGTAGATCCGGATGACTTCCTCAACGACACCGATGGTGACGGCATAGGAGACGCAGAAGACCTTCACCCCGAAGATCCAGATGTAGATGGCGACGGCGAGATAGACGGCAATGACCCTGATCCCACGAACCCTGATACCGATGGAGATGGTGTCCTCGACGGTGACGACCCAGATGCTGATGGAAACGGTGTAGACGACGCCAGTGAAGATGGAGACGATGTAGGCGACGCCAGTGAAGATAATGACACTGTCGGAGGCGTCGATTCAGAGCCTGATATCGAAGAGGAATCCGTTGATGAGGACATCGCACTGCCAGTTCAAACTCCAAACCCCGACAGTTCTCAAAGAGGGACCGCCGACCGCATCGCTGATCTGCCCCTAGCAGCGGTTGCGGCCACCGCCGCCCTCGCCGTCGCTGCAGCTGCCGCAGTTACCGCTGCGTTCGCCGGGCCAAGCCTGTTCAGTTGGCTACTCCGAGGAAGCCTCGGTGTATGGCTCTTCGGTCTGTTGTTCGGTCGTCGCGGCGTGCGTTGCTTCACTTGTGATCTCAAACTCGTGAAGTATTCGGGACTATGGGTAGACAAGGAAAGCAAATGGGCTGTGGGGATCAACAATCACACTCACGTACCAGCTGACTTCTCTGAAAAAGACCGAAACAAATACCTCGGAGAGGTACAGCAAATAAACCAAAGCCTCAACCCGTAGTTGCTGCAACTCGTGCGGTGCTTTAAACCGCTGGAGGGCTTTCGGGAACGCGAACAGACCCTGAAGGTCCGACCCTGTCTCCCAGAACCCAGTTGACCCACAGTGTTGATCCTGGAGGGGCGGCGTCTTTAGGGATCACCAGTGTGTTTTGGGGCGCTGGCGTTGGTTCGGTGACTACATGTCGTCCGCTTTCTCCAGGAATTTGTGCCGCTACTGCTAGTCGAACACCTGAGTCTTCATAAGTGTTTGTCGGGGGACTCACTTGGAGTTGGAGGAAGTTTTCGTCAAGCTGAGAAATAGTGAGCCCTCGCACCTTGGGGATCGTGTCCCGTCTTCGGTATTTTCTCATTCGAATGAGGCGCCGGGACACAAAAACAACGGAGTTAACAAGCAAGACCAACACCGCTGCTAGGAACACCTTCCCCCCTGTGGTGTCAGTCCAACTCGTCGTTGCGGCGTCAGTGAGAAGCGACATCATTGGCTACTAGGCCGGCAGACACTCTTCTGCGGTTATCAGCTCATAGTGAATTGCCGTAGCGACCGCCGATGCCTGGTTCTTGGTGCCAAGCTTTTCAAAGACAGTGCCCAACGTCGCTCGAGCGGTGTTGTAGGCGATACCAATTTCTGATGCGGCAGCTTTCAGATCGCCCTGGCGAGCTGTCTCAACCAAGATTTGTTTCATCCTTGGTGTGAGCACCGGTCGTTGATCCCTGTTCTGTTGGACTCGCATGATGTATTGGGCTTGGGTGCTTTCCCATTCGACTTGCCGATTGTTGACGATGTCTCGCAGTCTGCTCGGAAATTTGTCGAGGTCCGTCACTGCGGCTTTGTCGATCCAACCGATAGCACCAAGTTCGAATGCTTTAACCCAGTCTCGCTGCCGTTGGCTGGCCGAGAGCATGCAAACTTTCGCTGCGTCTTGTGTGATGCCACCGCAGAAGTCAACGATGTCGCGTAAGAGATCGGTTCCCTTTTCCCCGTCCTGTAGGTCTTGGTCCAGCAGGACCAGGCTCGGTTTACGAGTGGGGTCCTCACCTGAGTTATTCCACATATCGACGAAAAGTTTCATACCTTCGGTCTTGGATGAGGCTGACGAGAATTCGATGTCTTTTGTTTGACCCAATGCGTTTTCAAGACCAAGGCGAAGAAATGGGTCATCGTCAACGGATAGCACCCAGTAGTTGGGGTCCTTATCGACTGGGTCTGCCATCTATATCGCCCTCTGCGAATTCACTCTGACGGAGATCGTAGTCCCATCAAAGAGCTGTTCTATCTACCAACGCTGTTTCGTTTTGTTAAGAATCGCCCAGATAACAGATCTCCCATAGATTCAATGGTGAACACCATTCGAAGGTAGGGGTCATGGAATTAGGTATCTGTATGCGAGATCTACCCGTGGCCCAGGTGGTCCAGTTGGGAAAGTTCGCTGAAGACCACGGATATTCTTCGATTTATCTCCCCGAAACAGGTAACCGCACCCCGCAAGGCGGGTTAGCGGGGAGAAGCCCATGGATAAGTCTCGCCGCAATGTTCGCCGAAACCGAACATGTCGGCGGAGCAGTGGGTGTCGCCGCAGCACCATTTCGGTCGCTCCCTCACCTCGCTCTATCCGCAGCAACTCTTCAAGAACAATCAGAAGGAAGATTTTCGTTAGGAATCGGAGTCTCACATCGCGAAGCAGCCGATCGTCTCGGCGTTCCCTTCCCAACTTCACCGTTGCGTTGGACAGAAGTCGCGTGCGACGAGTTAATGGGTCAAGCACGCTTCGGCGTGACCTTCGGCCAGGGCTTCCCCGTCTTGGTTGGGGCACTCGGCCCCAAAATGGTCGAGTTAGGTGCCGCTCGCTCGGACGGTCTGGTACTGAACTGGCTAACCCCACAACACGCACAAGAAACCGTTGACTTAGCCAAGAACGTTGGACAAGCGAACGGACGCACTCCCTACACGGTTCTATATGTTCGTCTCAGCCCTTACGAAGCTCTGCACACCG
>SGYJ01000087.1 GCA_004214275.1 Acidimicrobiales bacterium
TCACCGTCAGGGGCAACCAGTCGAACCTCCCGTACCCGAATCTCTTCGTTGATCCGGGCATCGCCTTCATCTGGGCGTGCTATGGCCTTACTCGCTTAACCAAGGACATTCTCCAAGTCCGTTGATGGCACCTTCCATTTAAAAACAAAAGGCGGACACATTTGGTGCCCACCTCACATATCGGAGCTTTCGGTAACGTTCGTTACTTCAACCCGACAGGGACCGAATCGCACCTTTCGGTGGAACGGTGGGGGCGGAACCCCTCTTGTATCTATTGTCAACGGCGTAGGGTAACACGGTAAAGAGCAATTCCGAACAAGTAGTGTCTGTCGCAAATACACTGCGCGTTGTTGAAAGAGGGCATGTGAGTAGCTTTTGGACTCCTTCCGGAGAGCATGAAGTTCCCGGAGAAACTAGTAACGCCGAGCCAATGCCTGGTCTGGCGGGAGATCCTGATATTGATCCTGATACCGCTGCTGCGATGCAGCAACAACTAATTGAGGCTCAGGAGCAACTACTTTCGGTCCCTGCGGATCAAATAGTTGCGAATCACGTCATCGGACTTTTCGAACTCGCTGCTCTTCATTTACGAGTTGATCCTCCCAACTTAGAAGAAGCGCGTTTACCTATTGACGCCATGGGCATTTTGGTCGAACAGCTCGGCGATCAGCTTCCTGAACACCAAACGCTGTCCGCTGCCCTGCATCAGATCAGGCTCGCGTTTGTGGAAGTTCAGACCCAACCAGAAGAAGATGAATAGTGCGCGTTGGCGCTAGGGGACAATCTTTGAGATAGGGAGTTCGATTACATCGGTTGCCCCAAGATCAAGTAGTTCGGGGATCAAAACATTTATGTCGCTCTTGTTGACGACCGTTTCGACAGCAAAACCTCCACCGCCCCACAACTCATTCACTGTTGGGGCTTTCATCGAGGGAAGCACACTTATGACTTGATCTAGGTCAGCTGCAGATACGTTTAGTTTCATTAACACGCGTCCTCGAGCATCTAAGACCCCGTCCAGAAGTGTTTTCAGTTGCTCCATGGCTTTACGTTTTTCCGGGTCTGCGTATGATTCGCGGTTGGCAAAAATCTCGGTATAGCTCGTCAATATCTCGTCGATGATTTTCAGTCCTGCCGCTCTGAGAGCACTGCCTGTCTCAGTTAAATCCACCACGGCATCAACGATCTCGGGGGCCTTCGCCTCAGTAGCTCCGTAACTCAGCCTTACGTCTGCCTTAACGCCTGAAGCAGCAAAGTGTCGGTTAGTTAGCTCCGGGTATTCGCTTGAAACTCTTACGCCTTGCGGTAAGTCTGACAACACTTCGTAATCGCTGTCAGCAGGGACCGCGACAACAATTTTGACTGGTTTCGCAGTTACTTTCGAATACTTCAGTTCACCTAATGAAACTACATCGCTACTGGTTTCTTCGATCCAATCTCTGCCAGCAATGCCTATGTCAAATAGTCCGTCCTCTACATATGACGGAATTTCTTGCGGTCGGAGAATTCTTACATCAGCAATTCTCGGATCGTCAACGGAAGCCCTGTAATCGACGTCGCTGGTTCGACGAACAGCAAGATCAGCCTCCTCAAACAACTGGAGCGTTGCCTTTTCAAGAGAACCCTTAGGTAACACGAGTTTCAGCATGCTGTTGACGGTACCGGTCTAGTCAGTCGAATCACCAGTTAATTATCTGATTGAAATGTTCCATGAACTATCTCAGTCAAAGGGGTGTAGCTAATCGTTCAGTCGACGGCAATGTCGTCAAGACCGTCGATGAGATGGCCCAGACGCATCTGTTTGGTTCTCAAGTACGCCAAATTTTCTGGATTTGCTCCCGGCGCGGTAGAAACGCGTTCGACGATTTCAAGCCCATACCCAGCTAGGCCACCGATCTTGTCGGGGTTGTTGGTAATCAAACGCATCTTGGTTATCCCAAGTTCAACGAGGATTTGGGCCCCGATCCCATATTCACGGCTATCAACAGGTAAGCCAAGTTCGATATTCGCATCAACAGTGTCGTGGCCTTCGTCTTGCAGTGAGTAGGCCGCAATTTTGTGTCCGATGCCGATTCCGCGTCCCTCATGGCCTCGAAGGTAGACAAGCACCCCAGCCTCCTCCTTAGCTATCGCTTCGAGAGCAGTGTGTAGTTGACTTCCACAGTCGCATCGCATTGAAGCGAGGATGTCGCCGGTTAAACACTCGCTGTGCACTCGCACCAAGACTGGTTCTGAGCCCATGATCTGACCATGCACAAGAGCAAGATGTTCCGTTCCGTCGAAGTCTCGAAACACATGGCCGGTGAAGTCGCCATAAATGGTCGGGATTCGCGCTTGAGCAATCGGGTCAACAAGTCGTTCGTTTGCCCGTCTGTAGCGAATCAAATCAGCAATAGAGATCAAGAGAAGGTCGTGTTCTTCGCAGAATTCAATCAGCTCTGGGAGTCGGGACATAGTGCCATCTTCATTAACTACTTCCGCTAGAACTCCAGCTGGTTCGCAGCCAGCTAAACGTGCTAGGTCAACGGCGGCTTCTGTGTGGCCAGCACGTTTCAGAACCCCACCGGGTCTATATCGCAGCGGCAACACATGTCCGGGTCGAACGAAATCATGAGGTTCACTACTTGGAGAAGCGAGAAGGTTAAGAGTTTTTGAACGGTCACTAGCAGAAATGCCAGTTGTCGTCCCTTCGGCTGCATCAACAGTGATGGTGTAGGCGGTTCTCATCGGTTCAGTGTTAATCGACACCATAAGGGGCAGGGCCAGGTCATCGAGGCGCTCGCCGGTCATCGGGGCGCACAAGACCCCTGACGTGTATCGAACGAAAAAAGCGATGCTCTCGGGTGTTGCATGTTCTGCAGCCATAATGAGGTCACCCTCATTTTCTCGGTCTTCGTCATCTACCACGACAACGATTTCCCCGCGCCCTATTGCGGCTATCGCGTCATCTACAGCAGCCAACGGGGAATCAGCATCTCCCGACATTTGGTTCCTAGTTTTTGACTTAGGCATCGCCGAGAACCTCTGTGCGGATTATCACGAGTTGTCTCCATCTTCGAAAACTAGGAGTCGCTCAACATATTTAGCAATCACATCAACTTCAATGTTTACGTTATCGCCCTCTGTATATGATCCGAGTGTTGTCACTTCGAGGGTATGGGGAATAAGCGCCACTGCAAACGCTCCGTCACGAACATCGAAGCAAGTCAAACTGACTCCATCGACAGTAATCGAGCCTTTTTCCACTAGGTACCGGGATAAATTTTCTGGAATACGAATTCGAAGATCCGGGCCCGGGGCGAGCACTGTTCCTATTCCATCTACATGGCCTTGCACCATGTGGCCGCCCAGACGGTCTGAATACCTGACAGCGCGTTCCAAGTTGACTGGATCACCTGGCTGCAGATTACCAAGCGAGGTTCGTTCAATTGTTTCGGTGACGACGTCAGCTTCCCACCAGTTATCTCCCAGTGCCACCACCGTCAGACAACACCCGTTAACCGATATCGAGTCATCTATTTCAGTACCTTCTATAACCTCTTGCGCGGCGAATCTGTAGCGGTCACCTTCGTTAGCTACGAAAGAACCAAGTTCTTCAATCAGTCCCGTAAACATCAATCTCCTTTTGTGGGCCGAAATTCAACCCGAAGATCAGAACCAACTTTGCGAACATCGCGAAGCTCTCCACGCCATAGTTCTGCCATTGTCGCAGAACCGGGGCCTACAAACACGGGGCGACCTTCCTCACCGCCCATCAAAGCTGGAGCCAGATAGAAGACATATTCATTTACGAGACCTTTTTCATGAAGGGTCGCTGCCACATGAGCTCCTCCTTCGACTAACAAGTCAACTACTCCCCGACTACCCAGTTCGAGCATCAATTCGTCTAAGTCGCCTTCTAACTCCCAGCACGGATGAACTCGCGCTTCAGATGGCGCCTTGCCTAGGACGATTCGTTGCGGATCGCTCCCTGGAACAAAGCGTGTAGTCAAAGAAGGGTCATCGGATCTTATGGTTCCAGCTCCAACTAAGACGGCATCGCATCTCGCCCGCAAAGCATGAACGTCGCTGCGCGCTTCGCTGCTAGTTATCCATTCAGACGAACCATCTGGAGCGGCTGTTCTTCCATCCATCGTCAACGCCATCTTAAGTACGACCCACGGTTTACCAGTAGCCCGCTGGTACACATACGGTTCGAGTTGGTCTGCTATCTGTCTCTTTCTCACCCCTTCAACTACTTCGATCCCAGCATCTCGAAGCGCTCTAATTCCTCTACCTGAAACGTGGGGATCGGGATCGGTTATGCCAATAACGACGCGACTCACTCCTGATTCGATGATGTGCGAGACGCAAGGGGGGGTTCTTCCCTCGTGGCAACACGGCTCAAGTGTCGTAAATAGTGTCGCTCCCCGAGCTTTCGGCCCAGCTAGATCAATAGCAACTCGCTCCGCGTGGGGCCCTCCGGGGGGTGAGGTAGCACCGTCAAATGTTTCGCCATCTGAATTCAATATGACCGCTCCCACCCATGGGTTCGGGGCAGTCGTTCCTCGAACTCCGTGCGCGTTGTTTATGGCTCTATCCATTAGCGACACGTCTGTGGGTGCAGGAGTATTCACAATCAATGGAGCCGTTCGCCGTGAAGTAGCCGTAAGGCGTGGGGTACCACATCAGCCACAGCTTCAAAGCACTCAACACAACCAGCCGTGGAACCGGGGGTGTTTAGAATAATGGACTTTCCCACGATGCCCGCAACACCGCGAGACAAGCGACCTAAGGGATTAATAAGACGCATTGCCTCTGCGATTCCCGGCGCGTTTCGTTCTAACACCTGAAGCGTCCCTTCAGGAGTTAAATCTCTTTCAGTAAACCCTGTGCCACCAGTTGTGATGATCAAGCCAGCAAAACCGTTACTCATCTTGGTCAAGCCGTCAGCGACGCTGTCTACACCGTCGGGGACCACTCTGTGTTCCACCACGTCATAGTCGTAAGAGGTAAGCGTCGCTACAAGCGCCTCTCCGCTTCGGTCCTCCCGAACACCTTCAATGACACCGTCAGATACCGTCAACACCTTGGCCAACAAAGAATCGCCGTGAGAATCTGAGTTATCTGCCTCGTGACCAGATTCACCGGTCTTTTTGACTTGGGTCATATCGGGAGGCTACCGCCCCCACTTATGAAGCATTGGTTCGCATCGGGGAACTAACTTCTTGGTATGAGTTATGCCAAAGATAGAACGTACTTAGATGCTGACAGTCACCTGATGGAACTGCCGGACTTTCTGACCTCCCATGCGGATTCAGCGATTCGCGATCGTCTCCCGCAGATTGATCTTGATTCAGGAGGACGCAGCAGCGATTCGTGGCGGGAAGCAGCGAAGACCGGAGCTCACTCGCCTGAAACCGTGGCCGAGTTAGTTGCTCTCGGCGACGGGCTTATCGCTGGACCAAAAGGGTATTACGCACTTGGTGCCTTCAATAAAGACGAACGCCGAATGGCATTGGATTTGCTTGGCTTCGACCAGCAATTTGTTTTTTCAACCTTTAGTGCGCCCATTGCCTTCGATCCCACTGCCGATCTTGAGATCCGCTATGGGGCAACTCGAGCTCACAACCGCGCCATGGCCGAATTCTGTTCGGATGATCCGCGCCTTATAGGCGTCGCTTTGCTTCCTCTCGACGATCCTGACGCCACCATTGAAGAGCTCGAGTTTGCGATGAAGACCGGACTTGGAGCTGTTTGGGTCCCCCACCGACCGGCAGGCGGTGGTTCACCCGGACACAATGATCTTGATCCCGTTTGGGCGCGTTTAGCCGAGGCAGGAATTCCGTTTCTTCTTCATGTCGGTGGTACTCCACTCCAAATCAAACCTGACTGGATGAACACCGGTCGACCGATTCCAACAGATTGGATAGGCGGCGGAGAAAATGTCCGAGGTAAAGACATGATCGCTCTTCATCACGCGGCAGAAACCTTTGTTGGCGCTTTGGTGTTGGATGGTGTCTTGCAGCGACACCCCAAGCTAAGCGGAGGCGTGATCGAATTAGGGGCCGGTTGGGTGCCTGCGCTCCTTCGCCGCTTAGACCTAATTGCTCAGATTTGGAAACGTTCGGAACCTGATTTAGAGGCGCTAAAGACTCCCCCTTCGGAGTTGATATCGCAACAGATGGCCTTCACCCCGTATCCGTTTGAAGATGTTGGGGCAATGATCCGGGAGTCAAACGCCGATTTGTATTTGTTTTCATCTGATTACCCACACATAGAGGGCGGTCGAAATCCGTTGGGTCGCTTCGAAACTTCGCTCGAAGGGATGAGCGACGAAGTTCAAAAAAAGTTTTATTCAGAAAATATGGCGACTCTTTTAAGTTCTTGAATGCTGCCATCTAACCCAATCGAAACACCTGATCGTCGTGGTTCGGAAGGAAGGCGCGATGAAAGACGTTGGCTTTGACGCTCAAACCGTCCGGGTCGTCCTTCATATTCTGGGAGTTTGTGTTTGGGTCGGTGGTCAAATCGTCGTCGCAGTAATCGTTCCTGCGCTGAAAAGAACAAATCCTGAGGCTGTCACAAACGTCGCCAGGGCTTTCGGGCGAATCGGCTGGCCTTTTTTTGGACTGGCTGTATTTACCGGAATATGGAACATGGTGTCTTTGCCGGGAACCAGCGCCAGCTGGAACGCGTTGTTAGGCATGAAAATGCTTCTAGTGGTTATCTCAGGGGCCAGCGCTTGGCTACATCAATCCACCGACAGGGCTTCCATCCGCGGACCCAGCGCCGCAATAGCTCTCCTCACTTCCCTCGCTGCGCTCGTAATGGGCGTCATGCTGTCGGGTTAATCGATTTGGGGATAGCTCGGAGTCGCATCGTCC
>SGYJ01000088.1 GCA_004214275.1 Acidimicrobiales bacterium
ACCACCTAGTTCCTTCGTCGCAGCCATTCGCATGACGTCGCTGCCTCGAAAACTTTCGATCACGTTGCTGGCAACAGTCCGCGTACTGTCAGCGTTGGCTGCCTGAGCCTCGAGGGCGTCCAACGTTGGTTGGACCAGCAACCGGGATTCGTCGTTGGCGAAAAAGTGTCCGACAGGATCTGTAGTCATTGATATCACCGTACTCATCAGGGTTATCGTTTGCTGATGACTAAAGATGATAGTTCCCCGTCGGACCGGATCACCGTTCGACGAATGCCAGACAGAGCCTCCTACGATCAGGATACGGTTGCCTCAATTTTGGATGAAGGCCTGCTTGCTCACGTCGGATTGGTCGCCGCCGAAGGACCCGTCGTAATTCCAATGATCTATGGTCGCGACGACCAAACGCTTTACCTCCACGGTTCTCCTGCAAGTCGCCTGCTCCGCGAAGGTCGTGATACGCAACTATGTGTCACAGTCAGTATTCTGGACGGACTTGTCGTGGCTAGATCGTTGATGCACCACTCGATGAACTACCGTTCCGTCGTCCTCATGGGGAGAGCGTCTCTTGTCGAAGATTTTGACGAGAAATCGCGAGCTCTCGATCTTATTAGCGACCACGTGATCCCCGGACGGGTTGCAGGCACCCGCCCTCACCTTCAAAAGGAAGTGAAAGGAACGTTGGTACTTTCGATGCCCCTGAGTGAAGCGTCTTCGAAAGTTCGGACTGGTCAGCCGATCGACGACGATGAGGACTACTCGCTTGATACATGGGCCGGGGTATTGCCACTCGGTATCGCGGTGGGGGACCCCATTCCAGACCCTCTCCTCAAAGACGGAATTTCGACACCGGAACACATAGCGCAGTGGTCTCGCTAAGGGCTAATCGGGGAGGTGTGGAAGAACCTCTTCTCCAAAGCGGCGCACTGTTTCCTCCAACTCGCTGTTGGAAACTCCACCCAAATCGAACATAAACAACTGCCGATTGTGCCCCAGCAACTGGTGGAGTTCCCCCATGCGGTCTATGCACTCTTGAGAACTTCCTGCTACCGCCGGCCCGGCCAAGAAAGACTCAAGATCAAATGGCATCTGAACCTTCCCGCCTGTGTTGTCGCTGATTAGTTGGTCGACGAAGTTCCAATAATGACCGTAACGAGGAACAAACCTCTCTCTCATGTCTGCCTGGTCCGACCCGACAAAAGCGTGGCAACACGACCCAATGACGATTTCATCAGCGTTGCGTCCCGCTTCTACCCAAGCCTCCTTGTATTGCTCAACGATTGGCACAAACATCTTTGGGTGACCAAAAACAGATGGAAGCATCAGGTGGCACCCCAACTTTGCGGCAAGTAATGCCGAAGCTGTTGACCCGGCGCCTATCCAGATAGGCAGATCTCTAGTGGGTCTGGGGCGAACAGTAATGTTTTCGAGCGGACCTCGAAACTTCCCGGACCACGTCACATTCTCTTCTCGGAGAAGTATTTGGAACAATTCGAGTTTCTCTTCAAATATGTTCCGAGCATCACCCACATCCAGTCCGAATGCGGGATAGCTCCGACTAAAGAAATTTCCCCGACCTGCGACTATCTCAACCCGACCGGGGAAAAGATTGTCAAGCGTGGAGTAGTCCTCGCTAGCCCGCACTGGATCCAGCGTAGGTACCAGGGTGACAGCCGTTGACAAGATGAGGTCTGGAACGCGCTCGCCGATCGCGGACAAGACAACTGGCGGAGAACTCAACATGTAGTCGTTGAAGTGATGTTCACCTATATGGACGGCGTCAAAGCCGGATTCGGCAGCCCAAACCGAGTACTGGACTAGCTGCCGGTGTCGCTCTGCTTCCGACATCAACTCCCCAGTGACAGGGTGAGCGAGGTTGTCTCCCAAGCTAAATGCAGCAGATTCCACGGTCTCTTCCTACTGTCGATCAGTTGTTCCAGCCAAGTCGGCCATCAGTCGAATTGCCTCTTCTTGACCAGCGTTGATGTTCAAGCCAGTGAGTCCGCTGTCTGACCACTGGAGGAATCTCTGTTTTATGCGATCAGGAGACCCGTACAGCCCGGCTTCGTCAACGTATTCATCTGGGATCGACTCGGCAGCTTCTTCTTTGTGGCCCGCCAAATAAAGTTCCTGAACGCGCTCCGCGACATCTGGATATCCGCGCTGCACCATGTGCTGGTTATGGAAATTGATGTCTTTGTGGCCCATCCCTCCCGTGTACAAAGCGATGTTGTCTTTGGCTTTGCGGAACACAGCAGTCACATCATCTGTGATTTGAACGGGGCACTGACCGATGATTTCAAAATTCCGCCAGCCCTTATCAACTCCTCGACGTTTAGCTCTTTCGAAACCTTCCTCAATCCAGGGACGGAAATGATTCATACGCCCAGGAACAAAGTGCATAGGCAACCACCCATCACACAACTCGGCAGTCAATTTCACAGTTGCTTCCGAACCGCTCCCGAGCCAAATCGGAAGATCGGCGTTGGTATGCAAAATGGAAGTCAGAGGTTTACCGAGACCGGTGGTGCCTTCACCGACGAAAGGCAGCTGATACTCGCGTCCGTCGTGGACGACGGGTGCCTCGCGAGCGAAAATCTTCTTCATGATTTGGATGTAGTCACGTAATCGCCAGTAAGGCTTCCCCCATGGTTGCCCATACCATCCTTCGACGATCTGAGGACCAGATACACCGAGCCCCACAATCATGCGGTTTCCCCCGGCTAACGCGTCGATAGTTTGCGCTTGCATCGCGGCCATAGCCGGTGCGCGACCGGCGAGTTGGATGATTCCCGTGCCTAGCTTTATCCGATCGGTGTGCGCGGCGATATAAGCGAGCGGAGTCATAGCATCTGACCCGTAGGCTTCGGCAGTCCACACTGAGTGATAACCCAGCTCTTCGGCCAGCTTGATCTGGTCCATTGGCAGTCTCAGTTTGCCGCCGGAGTAGCCAAGCATTAATGCGAGTTTCATGGTTCCTTTCATGCCGGCGTTATTCACAGCACTGACTGTCTGGCAAAGACACTATGGCGACAGATAACGATGGTGCTTTCTACTGACTTTATTATCCGTTGAGTTGGTTTTGATCTATGAAAATAGAATCAGTTAATTGACCGATCCTTGCCTTCCCAGTAGGGGGCGCGCAATTCGCGTTTTAAGACCTTGCCGGGACCCGATTTCGGAAGTTCTTCTGAGCGGAACTCGACGGAACGGGGAAGTTTGTATCCCCCTAAGGAATCTCTGCAAAACTCGATTAGTTCTTCTGATGTCAGACTTTCGTCTCGAGGCACGACCACCGCGTGGACCTGCTCACCCCATTGTTCATTGGGAACTCCGAAGACAGTCGCTTCGAGAACTTTCGGATTTTGGTAGATCACCTCTTCCACTTCGGAGCAGTACACATTTTCTCCGCCCGAAATAATCATGTCCTTTGCTCGATCAACGAGATACAGGTACCCCTCGTCGTCTAGATAGCCGATATCTCCTGTTCGGTACCAGCCATCTTCGAGAGCAGCGGCTGTTTGCTCTGGTTTGTTCCAATAGCCCTGCATGACGTTGGGGCCTTGGACCAAGACCTCTCCCGCTTCGCCGGGAGTCGCATCTATTCGCAAAGACACCCCAAGTGAAGGGTGGCCGACCGATTTGCCGCGATTTGTTCCAATGAGTTCCTCCTCATGTCGTAACCCTGTTACGAGAGGAGCCGTCTCCGTCGCCCCGTAAAGATGAAGGAGCTCAGCTTGGGGAAACTCTTCGTGAGCACGTTTTAATACCTGAGTGGCAATCGGTGACGCCCCGTGACAAATCAGGGTGACACTTGATATGTCCCGAGGATTTGCCGCCTGTGATTCGACAAGTGCTGCCACCATCGTGGGGACAGCCAAAGTGGCCGAACACCGGTATTTCTCAATTAGGTCGAGACACAAGTTCGGTTCGAACGCAGGCACAACTACCTGACAGACTCCTAGAGCGAGGCACTGAAGTACTGAGTTGGACCCCGCGGCGTGAAACATTGGCGCAACGACTAAATATGTGTCGTCTCTTCCTAAGGGCATAGTGATTTGACTGTGCAAAGTGTTCGCTATGAGGTTCCGATGGCTGAGCATGACACCCTTGCTTTTGCCGGTCGTGCCACCGGTATAGAAGAGTCCTGCAAGATGGTCTTCGCTAGTGTCAGCAAACTCTGTGGGTGAGCTGTTTGAAAGAAGCTGCTCGTACTCGTCAAGAGTAATGACTTGATTGACGGACTGATCTAGACCACCGGTCTCTTGATCTGTGATCAATAGCTTGGCGCCGGCGTCGTCTAGGGCGTACGCCAACTCAGGTTCTGCCCAGCGGCCGTTTAGGGGAACGATTGCTCGTCCGGCGGCGGGTATACCGCAGTACAACTCGGCATAGATGTCGGAGTTCGCGGCTAGCAGGCCGACGCGATCCCCGGAATCGACGCCAAGCTGATCCAGAACTGATCCGACTCTTCGACATCGATCCACAAACTCTTTGAAGGTCCTCGTACGGTCGCCGCAGACGAACGCTAATTTTTCTGCGTGCATTGATTCTGCGCGCACTAGGGGGTCAGAAATAATTCGCATAACAGCCCTCCAAAGTTCTTCTTACTGACCCTATGTTCGCTGCTTTGGCTCCCGAGAACAATTCGAAACTAGTGACAATGGCCCGACTCGGATGGAGCGACGTCAATGGCGGGGTTCCTATCGAAGAACCCGTCAGGCACGAGCATAAATCCGGCGTATTCGGTGGGCATCACCGGATAATCCTCGACGCGGACGTCGTGAGTGAGTCCGAAGCTATGCCATAAGGTCACATCGGTATCAGCGATCGAACGATCATTGGAGGTGAATTTTGGGAGCCCTTCTCCGGCATTTCGCTGGGTTGGGTAATCGCCTGCCGCGTAGCGCTCAGTTTGCACTGTCGGCGTAACCCACAAGTTGTGTTTGGCAAACATTGCTCGCTGTGCATGAGGCGAATCCTCCGAAGCGAACATCGTCGCTGTTGATGAGGGCAATAGCCGGTAAGCAGTGGGGCGTCCTAGCCGGTTCGTTTTCTCTGAACTTTCGATCCTCCAGTAACGACTGCTTGCCGAGTTGGTCTCTCGCATGGCGGAGTGTTCACTTGAAAGAAGAGCTTCGCGGGCAGCGAAGGCGGTGTTGTGAGGATTTTCGGGGCCGGGAGGTAGCGGCTCGGTGTTTACCTCAACCACGTTGTTGCTGTTTCCATCGACTGCCATATCGAGACGTACGCAGAAAATGTGTTGGTGGATTGGCCCTGCAACGTTAGGAGCCACCTGCCGAGCGAAGGTGAGGTCATCGCCCTCGGCATGGGCACGGGTCGTCAGTATGCCGGTCAACTTGATCTCGAGTTTTATGGAGCCGTCTAGATGGAAATACCAGAAAAACCCGTATTCGTAGTTCCCGACAGTGGAAATGGTGCTCACAACCAACCGTCGTGATCTCCGAACTTCAACGTCACCGGTCAACATGTCTGTATGTTTCCAGCCGATACCGAAGTCCTCTTCGTGGACGCAGATCGCGTTGCCTGTAGTGACGACGGTCCCATCGTCGAGCATCTGGAATGCGTCGAGGTAGAAGATTTCGCCTACGCAATCGCAGCCAAGAGTTAAGGAGTTCGCGGTCATTCCCAAGCCGTACTCACCCGAGTCGAGGGCATGTTTGAAGCTTTGGCTGGGTCGAGTGTCGCCGTAAGGAACCACCATTTCGGCCAACGAAGCCCGATCAATAATGGGACGTTCAACTCCGTCTTGGGTGTAGGTCACCCGATGGAGAACTAGACCTTCGGTGTCGTCAACAACCATCCGAAATCGCCACTTCTGCCAAGTGATCTCGTTGTCCTCGACGGAGAAACTTGTGCCTTCGGGTTGAGTTATCTCTACTGGCTTCAAGTCCTGCCTGAGGGGCCCATAGTCGTTAACCACCGAGTCCACGTCGTAGTTGCCGCGTTCTGTCGGCAGTGGCCATTGTCCGAAATCTTCTACGTGTAAGACCTCCAGGCTGTCAACATCAACGTGCACCATTAAGCCATCAATAGGGAATGCGTATCCGTTGTCGTTGGGTTTTGGTCGATGGAAGGCTATGCATCGCTGAACTCTGCGACCGTCCTCGAACTTGAATCCGTAGTCCCCGGTTGGCCACGGATCTATTTGCACTGTCGTTGGGTCAGTTATTCCTCGTTGTTCCAACGCCTCTTGAAAAGTTGGATCGGTTCTACAAGCCTCCATCACTTTGAACAACTCTACGAATCCGACTCGAGGTACAACATCAGGGACTGCTTCCCAACGATCTATCTCCCGACGAGTTACCGATACCCGAGCTTCATAGACCTCGCCAGAATGGCGAACCACTAATTCGAGCCGCCGGTCCGCACTGTCCCCGCCCTGCCAAGCAGCAACTTCGTCCTTCGGCGGCTCATAAATGCAACAGCCATGGAACGTAGACGTGCCATCGATTCGGCCGGCATCACGCAATACGTCGACACAGGTTTCAATTTCTTCAGCGGTCATCATTGAAAGTGGATGCATGCACCAACACTAGATCCGAATTATTACAACCGGAAATAGCGTGACCTTTGACCGGAAGTTCCCTAGTCTGCGAGAGCAGACTTTGGAGGACTCAGATGCTTGAGGCTGGAATTTCGGCGCCACCATTTACCTTGGCGGATCAGGACGCAAACGAAGTGTCACTTGGCGATTACGGCGGACAGTGGGTCTTGCTCTGGTGGTACCCAAAAGCAGCGACACCGGGTTGAACGACTGAAGGACAGGGG
>SGYJ01000089.1 GCA_004214275.1 Acidimicrobiales bacterium
TCCAATACATATGTGCATGTGCCACTGATCGAAATCGATCGTCGCGTAACCATCCAGCACAGTGATTCGCGGAGCGCAAGGTGCTTTGATTTCATAGGCCGCTCCCTGCACGATCGGCCCGAATTGCACCATCTCCCAGTTTTCGAACACTTTCTCTAACAGACGAAGAAGAGTGTCTTGGTCAGTCGACAGAGGAAAACTTTCGACCAGTCCGTTTCCTGGTTCGTCTGCTATCTGGCTGACGGACTTCATCAAGGATTAGACCTTGATCCCATACAATTCGGCAGCATTGTCTTGAAGGATTTTCTTCTGCACCTCGGGAGCCATTTGGCCGATCGCTTCTCTGACACGCTCAACGCTGTGCGGATACAAGCAGGTCGGATGTGGAATGTCCGTCTCGAACATGATCCTGTCCGGCCCTATGTGCTCTACCGCAGGGGCCAGAGTTTTGGATTCGAACCAAAAACAACCATAGAACTGGCGTCTGAAGTATTCGGAGGGCTTCATTGACAGGTGAGCCAAATGTTCCGGTGCTGTTTCGCCGCACTGGTAATCAAGTGCATCTAACAAAAACGGAATCCATCCAACACCTGACTCGACTGAAACGAAGTTGAGGTTGGGGTATCGCTCCGGCACATCGCTCACGAGGAGGTTCACCATCCAGCGCAACTGGCCAAGAAAAATTGCTGCACCACCGAGGCTTATTTTGACGTCTCCAGGCCAAGTGTCGTATGGAACGGATCCGGACCAGTTGATATCACCCTCGGAAGCTCCGATATGGAAGTTGATTGGCATCTCCAGCGCTTCGCAGATTTCCCAAAATGGACGCCATTCGGGTTGAGCGAAATTGGGCATGCCTGAGTCGTGAGGATTGGAACACATCACGATTCCTTTGGCCCCGTTTTTTTGCATTCGGTCAACTTCGGCGACACAAGCTTCAATATCCCACCAGGGAACGAGAGCCATAGGAAGAATCCGTCCGCCCGAACGCTGCTGTAGATCGCTCATCCAGTCGTTGTAAATCTCGACACAAGCAATCCGTAATCCTTCATCTTCAACACGAAGAAAATTTTGGTTTCCGAATCCACCAACATTTGGATAGACAATCCCGTGGCTGATGCCCATCTGGTCCATTAAGTCCAGACGCGCGTCGCAGTCGTAACTGGCGGCGTGGACCATGTCGATGTCGGCTTTGAGGAACCGCAGTCCGAGCATCTTTTCGCCGTCCGGCATGATTGCGCTGACCGCTGAATCGCCTGCTATCGGTATGTCACCATTGACAACCCATTTTCGACGGCCGTTGTGTTCCTTTATCTGAGGCACCAGGGCTTTGTATTTGGCTGGCGCCAAACTGGTCCACAAATCATGTGGTTCTGACCAGTGGGTATCAGAATCGATGATGCTGATCCCTGGAAAAATCTCGCTTAGTGCCGACATTACCTTCGCCCCTCGTTGTCCAGCCCCTCCCAAAGCATCCTAGTTTCTCGCGACCAATCAGACCGGTTCGAGCTCAAACACCGTTGGTCGCCGGGGTGTCGTTCCATTACCAATTGGCATTTCAGGTTCAGGTGGTGGGGTCGGTTGACCGGCCCCGAAGTCAACAGGTTTGGTTGATGCTGTGAGTAAAACGACGGCTCCAAGCGATGCCATTACAAACACCGCCCCTACCGGCAAGATTCGCAGGGTCGACAGATCGGCTAGGAACCCTACGATCGGCGGTCCTATCAGGCTGCCAAAGCCCGAGTAGAAGAAAAGCATTCCTGTAACCGCGCCGATACCCACTAGACCGAAATAGAAGGCAACAACATCACCAGCCAAGGCAACAAAGCCGCCATAAGTCAATCCGAGTAGGGCCGCAAAAATCACGAGCAGGTAGTAACGACCATTCGCGATGATCCAGAAAAAGTATGCGACTGGTTGTGCCATGAGTGCTATCTGCAGCAGCCGCACAGACCCGAGTTTTCCTGCGACTGCAGTGAGTAGCAGCCTGCCCAAAATACTTGATGCACCCACGACACTCATCAACAAAGCGGCCTTTGAAGGTGTGATGCCATCGTCCTCGGCAAATTTGATGACGAAGGCGAAGGAACCCATCAACGCCATCGACATGAGACCAAATGCAACGGAAATGGTTTTGAATTCTCTGGTCCGCATGACGTTTCGGACATGTCCTCCGGCGACTCCCGGGGCCTGCGATGGTGACCGTCGGACCATGACCAGCCCAATTAAAAAGCCAACAGCGGATATCACGGCCAGTATCCGGTAGCTATTGCGCCAACCCTCTGCATCGATGATCGCCTTAGCAAACGGGACTAACAAAAGTGTTCCGAACCCCGAGCCAGTAGCGGCGACTCCTTGGGCCAGGGCCCTGTATTTCACGAAGAAGGTTGCGACGGTTGAAAACAATGGGGAGCAGAAAATGCCTCCGCCAAGTCCGCATCCGATTCCGTACACGATGTAGCCCTGCCATATCGCTGTCACGAATGAGGTAGCTACCAGACCGGCGCAAAACATCACTCCACCAACTGCTAGCAATGGGCGAGGGCCGTAACGGTCGGCCCAGCGACCCGATATTGCTCCCATTCCGAAGAACAGGAACATAGAGAGACCAAACACAATAGAGGTGGGTCCAAGTTTTGTATTGAACTCTTTCCCCATCGAACTTACAAAGGCACCGAAGGTGTACAGAACACCGAAGGCAACTCCGTTAGCTATGGACGCGCCGACGGCAACGGCCCAGGCTCGTGGGGTGTCAAAATGATCCGTCGCGTCAGTCATGTTCGTCGCCATCGTATGGCAGCTATTAGGTTTCGTCGCTTCAAATCGACTCTTAGGTGCGGTCCAAGGTGTGTGGTAGCAAGCAACGCTCTCCCCTAACGTGGGCTGTCACCCGTATGTTCATTGAGTAAGGAGATCCGATGGAGGAACCTCAAGGGCTATTGAAGATCAACTCGGTTGGATCTCTGGGACCCGGCGACCGACTTTTAGTTCTGCTCCACGGATTTGGTGCTGATGAAAATGACTTGGCGCCCCTAGTGCAGCACATTGATCCCGACGGACGCTTCACCTCAGTTTGTTTTCGAGCTCCGATTGACTTGGTGCCGTTTGGTGCTGCTTGGTATGAACGAGATGATGATGGGGCAGTTGACGCCGAAACCTTCAAGTCCTCGGTCCGGTCGATCGATCACACAATCGATGCAGTGTGTGCCGCCGGTAATTTTGTTCGATCAGAGGTAGTCCTCATCGGTTTCTCCCAAGGGTGCGCTATGACCCTGGCTGTAGGCCTTTGGGAAGAGATCGCGATTGCGCCTTCAGCTATGGCCTGTCTTTCAGGGATGCTCCAGAACATCCCTGATTTTGACTACAACCTGTCGGCAGTTTCGGACATTTTGATACAACATGGCACCCTCGACCCGATGGTTGACATTGAACGTGGTCGCCGTATTCGTGATGTATTAACGGAAGCTGGTCATGAACCTCATTACGCTGAGTACCCGATGGGTCACGAAATATCGAATGCCTCATTGTTTGATCTGAGGGATTGGTTGTCGACTATATAAATCAGAACGCCTTCAGATCAAAGATCGTCGGCGTACGACTTTCAGGCAATTCTGGTCGTCGATCTAGGCTGGTTACCGCTTCCTCAGATTGTTGACGTTGATAGATGCTTTCTGGTCTGACACGCAGGAATAGTGTCATCAACACGGCTCCGCTCAGAACCGAAATGGCCACAGCTGCTGACGCCCCGACAACTTCGGCGATTTCCCCTACGACAAGCATGCCGAGCGGCAGTACTCCAATCGCGCTGCTTAGTAATCCCAAAGCGCGGCCTCGACGCTCTTCGGAAACTGCATCCATCACGAGGATCGCTTGCGTTGATCCGAAGAACCCCATGCCTACTGCAGCGAAGGCGAGAAACATCGCTGATGGGAGGTACCAAGGTAAGAGCGCGAACCCGACCATAAAGGTGAATGCGACATAGGAGCCCACTACATAGATCAGTCCGCGCCGTCGAGGCTTGTAACGAGCCACTCCTAGCGAACCCACAAACATTCCGATACCCAACATTGCTGCTAGAAGACCTAGGAGCGCGGGGCCGACTCCGAACTTGCCCCCTACGACCTGCAGTAAAGGACTTGAAGAGAAAAAGAAAAAGTTGACGAATGCGGTCACACCGAGAATGGACAGAAGACTTTTCTCAGTGCGGAGCATTTTGACGCCTTCTATCAATGCTGATACTCCAGCAGCGGCAGATTGATTGCGCTGTGTAATTGAGGGAACCATGCTGAACGTTGTCAACGAGATGATTTGGAGAGCGCCCATAACCACCAGGGCCCATCCCACACCCGCAGCCTGAATAAGTGACCCGCCAGCTAACGCACCAAACGCCAGCGCTATCGCTGTTCCACTTGACTCCAACGCCAATGCATTATCGATTTTCTCTGGCCCGACAACGTCATAGATGATCACACGCCGTCCGACCATGTCGAAGACCCAGCCAACACCAGTGACGAACAAAACCGGATAGATCATCCAGAGTTGAAGCCTGCCGCTAATTTCAACCCATCCCAAGATCGCCAGTCCGGGGATAGTCACAAAGAATTGTCCTATGACGATGCGTCTGCGATCAAACCGGTCCGATACCCATCCGCCGACCACCCCGCCAAGCAAGAGCGGGGACCAAAGAGCTACGCCGGCAAGTTGAACCATTCGAGCAGATCCCGTGAGATCATTCGCTATGAACGGACCCAGGAAAGCGACCCCCCAACGCGAAAGACTCCACGTCCATCCGGACGCAAATATCAGCGGGAAGTGACGAACTTTAAGGGCGTCGAAGGTTGTCGTCACCTAGCGGTGCATACCGCCGTCAACAGTGAACTCTTGACCGGAGCAGTAGCTCGAATCGTCCGAAGCTAAGAACAGTGCTACCGCAGCAACTTCTTTAGGTTCAGCCTCTCGTCCCAGAGGTATCGCCCGAACCATTCGGTCTTTATCAAACTCTGAGGTCATATCGGTATTGATTAGTCCGGGATGAATGGAGTTAACCCGCACGTTGTGGCGACCGAGTTCGAGCGCGGCGATTTTACTCATGCCACGAACCGCCCACTTCGTCGCTCCATACGCCATTGACGCAAACGTTGCTTCTAACCCGGCTACGGAGCTGATGTTCACAATTGAACCCGCCCCTTGTTCAATCATCTGCGGTGCGACAGCTCTCATTCCATAGAAAACCCCAGTCTGGTTTATCGCGAGGGTTTGATCCCAGATTTCATCACTGGTGTTAACAAGACGAGCGCCTCGAAGAATTCCTGCGTTATTAACCAAAGCATCGATTCGGCCATGGCGAGCTACCACATCTGAAACGACGGCTTCCCAAGCTGCGGCTGATGACACATCGTGAGACAAGAATTCGATTCCCAGTGTTCCTGCCGTTTTGCCACCTTCATCTTCGAGAACATCTGTGATAACTACCTGTGCACCTTCGTCTCGAAACATTTCTGCTTCAGCTGCACCCTGGCCCCTAGCACCACCTGTGATGATTGCTACCTTGCCGTCTAACCGTCCCATCGCTCCCCTATTCAGAAATCGTCTTTGGCAACACTAGCTACGACACGGCTCAGGAATCTCTCTTCTTGCTAGCTCAGTTGCTCTTTAGGTCCCTAGGGTGGAGGTTGTGAATCTCGAAAGTGTCGTAGATGGTCTGCACTCGGTAGGCCCCGCTTGGGAGAAAAAGTCGGCCTTAGCTGATGAGGCTGGCTGCATTGATGCCGAGAATGCCGCTGATATTAAGGCCATCGGAGCTGCCCGTCTTCTCCAACCAACCGACTTTGGTGGAGCGCAATCATCGATCGAAGATCACATGCGCGCTGTTGCGGTAGCTGGCGAATACTGCATGGCAACATCTTGGTGTCTTGCTGTTTGGAGCGCTCATGGGTGGATGCTTGCCCAAATGCCTACCGAAGGTCGGCAGGAAATTTGGTCCGACCCGACAAATCTCATCAGCGCGTCCATCGTGCCTAAGACACAATTCCGGCAAGAAGGAACTGATGTCATTGTGTCCGGCCGGTTTGGCTTCGGCTCCGGCTGTGATCACGCCCCTTGGTTGAGCGTCGGTGGGTTACTGCCAGGCGATCAACCCACTCCGGTAATTTGTGCATTACCCGCAGAGGACGTGATCATCGATCACAACTCATGGAATGTGGTCGGACTTCGCGGTACAGGAAGCAAAGATCTGGTCGTAGCTGACGAGGTAGCAGTCCCTGCACATCGTGTGTTGCATGTGACCGAAACCACGGCACGTAAGGCGCCTGGCCAATTGCACTACGGCGGCCCTCTGTACACATGCCCATGGAGAACTACCGCGATTCTCGTACTCGCCGCACCTGTGATTGGCGCTGCAAAAGCAGCTGTTCGTCGATTCCAGGAACGTATCGACGATCATTTTCTCGTTGCCCTATCCAGTGTTCAGAGAAATGACCCCGCCGCCGGCTATCGACTCGCCGAATCGACTGCAGAAATTCAGGCCGCAGAGTTACTGATATACGACGCTGCTGCTCGATTGGATCACCTGGGTGGCGTCGACGAGGTGGACCCGGTACTCAATGCGTCAATAATTCGCGACTGCGGCTGGGGAGTAAGAGCCTTGGCCAAAGCGGTCGACCGCCTGTACGAGGCAAGCGGAGCGAACGCCATGAGAGCCGACGAGCCCATCCAGCGTCTCTGGCGTGATGTGAATGCTGCCCGCTCCCACGCAATCTTGACGTGGGACCATGCCGCG
>SGYJ01000009.1 GCA_004214275.1 Acidimicrobiales bacterium
ACATCAGGGAGTCGAACTTTGCCATGCTCGGCGGGATCTATATCTACATGAATGATCTTGGCATCAGGCGCAAAAAATTCAGTGTTCCCAGTAACCCGGTCATCGAAACGCGCTCCGAGGTTGATTAACAGGTCGGACCGCTGGAAAGCCATGACTGCTGTGTAATTCCCATGCATACCTGGCATACCGAGACAAAGCGGATCTCGATCTGGGAACACTCCGCGTGCCATCAAAGTCGTAGCCACATGAATGCCGGTTAAGTCGACGAATCGTTTCAAAGCGTCTGCAGCGTGAGCTTTAAGTAATCCTCCTCCTGCGTATACAACCGGCTTCTCGGCAGCACGAATGAGCTCTACCGCTTCACTAATTTTGTCTGCGTCCACATCGGTAATCGGGTTATACCCCGGCAAATCAATTGCGTCCGGCCAATACCATTCCATCATTTCATTACTGACGTCTTTGGGGACATCTATCAGTACTGGGCCTGGTCGACCCGTGGTGGCTATATGAAACGCTTCTTTGACTATTCTCGGTATATCCGCAGGATCGGTAACCAAATAGTTGTGCTTGGTCACCGCCATCGTGATGCCGGTCGTATCGCATTCTTGAAAAGCGTCTGATCCGATTGAACCAAGGGCAACTTGGCCTGTTATAGCCACCATGGGTATTGAGTCCATGTAGGCATCGCAGAGGGGCGTCACAATATTGGTGGCAGCGGGGCCACTAGTGACAATCGCTACGCCCGGCTTCCCAGTAACGTGCGCATAGCCTTGAGCCATGTGACCAGCACCTTGTTCGTGCCGGACTAGAACGTGGCGAATTTTCGAATCGAGAATCGGGTCGTATACAGGCAGGATCGCTCCACCAGGAAGACCGAACATGACCTCAACGTCACACATCTCAAGACTCTTTACGAGAGCTTGAGCGCCGGTCAGTTCCATGGGTCTTCTCCTAATAACAGATTCGAATTTTCGTTGGCGGTGGAATTTGGGTACAGCCCGTAAACGGAAATGGTCCCCTAGGGGACCATTAACAAGCGGGATCGAATGACCCGCTTACGCGGGTACTACGAGAAAGCGAGTAAAGCGAGACTGGTCCGTATCTAATCGCACGAAACCATTTTGGCGGCGTGAAATGCCAGTCGCAACTTCAGAAGCCAGAACTCTCTGCAGTTTCACCAACTCACAGCTAGATTCAAGAGCCGATGACACGGCTGTCAGGCACCACGCGCTTCATGTTTTTGGCCTTTGTAACGATCGCTGTAATCGCGATATTACAAACCTCCACCCCAATTTCTGAGAGTTCTATTGACCGGCGAGCCGAAATTTGGTGGCAGTCAAATGCAGAGACCTCAACTCAATCACAAGATTCCAGAGAATTTATACTTTCCAACGAACCTTGCCCCAACAACATTCCTTTGCTCGAACCAAAGCAAGTCGATGTTGTCGACCTGGAGTTGACTCTTTTTCTTGACTTACCTGGGGCTATCGCTTTGGCCTTCCTTGATGCTGAAAATGGTTTCGTGGCTGAAAGGAACGGCCTCGTTTATGCGTTTGATTCTGAGGGCGTATTGGCTGAGCCTGTCATCGACATCACTTCTGACACCAGCAATGAAATGGACCAGGGGCTATTGGGGTTAGCGATTTCCCCCGACAAGAACTGGTTATACCTCAATCGAACTGACTTGCGCGGTTCGAGCGTAGTAACGGCTCATTCTTTGCAGTTAGGTATGTCAAATCTAGGAACAGGGGTGGAAATCATCGTCGTCGATCAGCCTTCAGCGATGCACAACGGTGGTGATCTGGCGTTTGATTCTGAAGGCCGTTTGTTTGTGTCTTTCGGCGATGGAGGAGGCTTGGGGGACCCTAATGGTCATGGTCAGGATCTTTCGACGCCTTTGGGGGCTGTCCTACGTCTCGATGTGAACCCGGACCGGTGGCCACCTCACAAACCAGCTGTTGGAAATCCAGATCTTGGCCCCGGTTCTGATCCTCGAATTTGGGTCAGCGGCGTTCGAAACCCTTTTCGTTTCTCATTCGACGAAACCACCGGTGACCTTTGGCTCACGGATTTGGGTCAACAATGCGTTGAAGAGCTAAATGTTTTGGCCTCAGCAGATGCCGGCGCCAATTTGGGTTGGAATCTCGTTGAAGGCTCCCGTCCGTTCCTCGGGGCAGATAGCTCGTCTCTGCGCAGCCCAAATTTTGAGTACCGTCACGGACGGGGTCGTTGCGCGATCATCGGCGGATTCGTTGTCCATGGTGGACCCCACCCGATTCTTGAGGATCGTTACCTGTTTACTGATATGTGCGGGGCACAGTTGATGGCTTTGAAATTGGATGAGGACCCATCGGTACTGGCACTCCCCTTGCACGCAGCGCACCCTGTAGCTTTTGTCGCTGGTCAAGCTCAAGATCTTTATCTCATCGACCTTGTCAGCGGTGTATGGCAGATACGCCTCAAAGAGTGAGTCAGGTTGTTTCGCCGAACCCCACATGACCGCGCCATTTTGGTTGTAGCGCTACCTGCTTTTGGTGCGTTGATCGCTGAACCCATTTATGTGTTGACCGATACGGCAATAGTCGGTCATATCAGCACCGAGGCGCTCGCTGGCCTCGCAGTCGCGGCCGCGATCTTGTTAACCGTCTTTTCCATGCTCATCTTTCTGGCTTACGGCACCACGGGAATAGTCGGTCGCCTTCTCGGTTCAGGTCAACATCGAGAAGCTGCTACGCAGGGTATCCAAGCGGTGTGGCTCGCCATTTTCTTAGGTGCTGTGGTCACGGTCGGCATCGCGATCTGGTCGGGAGCCTTGGTGGACGTGTTTGAGCCAAGTGTTCTCGTACGAAAAGAGGCATTGACGTATTTAAGAATTAGCTTGGTCGGCCTGGTCGGACAGCTCATAGTAATGAGCGGAACCGGCTACTTGAGAGGTCTGCAGGATACGCGCACTCCTCTGATGGTGGCCGTCGCCGGGGCGCTGATAAATCTAGGGTTGGAACTGGTTTTGGTTTTCATCTTCGATTTAGGTATCGCCGGGTCGGCCTGGTCGACGGTGGTTGCTCAGTGGTTATGTGCTTTGGCATATCTGGCTGTTATTTCCCGAGCATCACAAAAGCTAAGGGCACCCATTCGGCCCGACTTTCGACGTCTCTTCCGCTACGCCCGCGTCGGATTCCATTTGTTCGTGCGCACCAGTGCTCTGCGCGCGTCATTTCTGCTGGCCGCTGCTATAGCGGCCCGGAAGGGCACCACACAATTAGCGGCACATCAGATAAGTATTGAAGTATGGAGTCTGCTCGCGCTGGGTTTGGATTCGGTGGCCATTGCCGGTCAAGCCTTGATAGCGAAGTTTTTGGGTGCCGGTCAGGTCGAAACCGCTAAAGCCGCTAGCCGCCGGATGATCGGCTTGAGTGTGCAGCTCGGATGCGTAGGTGGCGCGCTGCTCTTGGCTGCCCGGTCACCAATTGCGAAGTTATTTACTAACGATCCAAGCGTGGCAGAGTTAACTGGGTTTCTTTTTATTTTTGTCGCTCTAAGCCAGCCTCTGAATGCTCTGGTATTTGGGATTGACGGGATCCTTATCGGTGCAGGAGATCTCCGGTTCTTGGCATGGGCGATGATCGGTACCCTCGCCGGGTTCGCTGTGTGCGCGTTTGCTACCACCAATCTGGGGATGGGTTGGCTATGGGCCTGCCTGGTCGCCTTAATGATCTTCCGGGGCGGAGTCGTATGGGGCAGATTCAAACAAGAAGGCTGGATTCGCGTCGGTGTCGAATAACACTCCGCCAACCATTGGACCAGATCTAGTGCTACAAACTTGTACTGCAAACGGAGATAGAGGTTCCTATGCCATCGATCGAAGCGATCGAGGACATCGGCAGTCGTCATCAGGCGCGCCTGAAAGCAGCAGCCCTAGGGTCCTGTGAAAATTTATTGAAGGCTGGGGCAACTAGGCGGGGTCGACGCATCATTTCCGAAACTGTGGGCGTAGCTGAGAGCAGGGTCCTTGAGTGGATCAACAAGGCTGATCTAATGCGAATAAACGGTATCTCTACCCGGTATGCCCAACTACTCGAGGCTGCTGGAGTCGACTCAATTCGCAAACTTCGAAAACGTAGACCCGCACAGCTGCACCAATCGCTAGTCACCGAAGACGCACAGCGTCGAAAACGATTAGTTAATCGTTTGCCTTCGAAAAAAGAGGTCAGCGCCTGGGTCAAGCAGGCCAAGAAACTTCCCCAAATAGTCAAATAAATATATTGGGGAAGCTCAACCCCGGCGCTGTCGAAGAATCGATGAGACCGCTTTACCGTCAGCTTGCCCCTTTGACGCTTTCATAACAGCCCCTACAAACACGCCCTGGACCTTTTCTTCGCCTTCGCAGAACTTCTCCCACGCATCCGGATTCTCCGCTATAGCGGCATCAACCATCTTTTCTAGCTCCGTCGAATCCATTGATTCGAATCCATGTTTCTGAGCTATCGAGGTGGGGTCGAGCCCACTTTCGACCATTTCGGCAAGAATCTGTTTGCTCTGCGTAGCAGTTAACGCACCCACCTGTTCCATCTCAATCAATTCAGCAAAATGAGCGGGATCGAGTTTGTCTGCTCCATCAATTGCCAAGTTCTGGACTGCATGATTGATGGCTCGGCCGGCATTAGCACCAAGGTCTACGGCATTCGAAACTAACCGCGAAAGTCCCTTACTCACGACAGTGGCGGCGGTTTCAATATCAACCCCAGCAAGAGCGACGAGCTTTTCTCTCTGCCGTGCCGGCAGTTCCGGCATAGCTGCCGCTATTTCGTTGATCCACCCTCTGTCAGGGTCGAGCAGCACGAGGTCCGGTTCCGGAAAGTAACGGTAATCGTTAGCTTCTTCTTTCGATCGTAAGGTGTGTGTTCTCCCGTCTTCTGACCAATGACGGGTTTCTTGTCTCGGTTTCTCGCCAGCCTCATAGAGGTTTATGTGACGCTCAGCTTCATAGGTGACGGCTCGCTGTAACGACCGCAACGAATTGAGGTTCTTGATTTCGCAACGGGTACGCAGCTCCTGCGAACCGACCGGACGCACGCTTACGTTCGCGTCAACGCGCATTGACCCTTCTTCAAGGCGCGCTTCCGAAGCTTCGGTGGTTATCAGTATTGCTCGGAGTTCTTCAACATAGGCCCTGGCATCTTCAGCGGATCTAATGTCTGGCCTGGAGACGACCTCCAATAGAGGAACACCAGCCCGGTTGTAGTCAACCAGGGCCTCTTGAGCTCCATGTATTCGGCCGTCTTCTCCACCAAGATGAGTGGTTTTTCCTGCATCTTCCTCAAGATGGGCACGTTCAATGCCCACACGCGTCCCATTCGGCAAATCCAACATGCCGTCAACACAGATAGGACGGTCATACTGACTTACTTGATAATCCTTAGGCATATCTGGGTAGAAATAGTTTTTTCTATGAAACACAGACGGTTGAATTTCACAACCGAGAGCCAATCCGATGGTCATAGCTAGTTCCACCGCTCGCCGATTCAAGACAGGTAGGGACCCTGGTAATCCAAGACAGACCGGAGTGATATTTGTGTTGGGGTCGTCGCCAAATCTATTGGGCGCATGTGAAAACAATTTTGTTTCGGTTGCCAACTCCACGTGAACTTCTAGGCCGACTACGACTTCCCAATCAGTCATGCGGTACCTCGCTCCGGAGCCTGCGACTCGATAAACGACGCCGCTTGAAACATCTGGGCTTCCCCTAATTGGGGTGCCATTATCTGCACCCCAACTGGCATTCCGCTCTCTCCTGTTCCGAATGGAACGGAAATCGCAGGGTCTCCAACCAGATTGCTGGGCACGGTGCAGGTGTCGCATCGGTACATGTTCATCGGGTCGGACCGCTCACCAAATTTGAACGCCACTGACGGCGAGGTCGGCGATAAGAGAAGGTCATGGTTCGCGTAAACCGCGTCAAAGTCTCTCCTAGTGAGAGTTCTGACCTTCTGAGCTTTTCCGTAATAGGCGTCATAGTAGCCAGCGCTCAAAGCGAATGTTCCCAACATAACTCTGGCAATGACTTCGTCGCCGAACCCGTCTCTTCTGGTAGCTGAATTCATGGCTGCTACCTCGCTGCCTTCAGCTCTGAGGCCATATCGGACACCGTCGTACCGAGCCAGGTTGCTGGAGGCTTCGGCTGGTGCGATCACATAGTACGCGGTTAGCCCGTATTCAACCGCTGGTACCGAAACCAAGTCGACGGTAGCTCCACCAGCTCTTAAAGCGTCAGCGGTTTGGTGAACTTGGGCGACGACATCTTCATCAATGCCTTCTAAGAGTTCAGAAACCAACCCAACGCGAAGACCTTCAACTCCACGCTCGAGACCATGACTGAGATCAGGTACTGGCGAAGGGATCGACGTGCTATCCAGAGGGTCGTGACCTCCAATTATTTCCAAAACTAGGGCCGCGTCTGCAACATCGTCGGCAAAGGGACCGATCTGGTCGAACGATGAAGCAAACGCCACTAGGCCATATCGACTGACCAGGCCGTACGTCGGCTTTACACCTACCACTCCGCAGAGCGCAGCTGGCTGTCGGATCGATCCTCCAGTATCTGAACCTAATGCGAGGGGAGCAAAACCTGCGGCTACGGCAGCGGCAGATCCACCGCTGGATCCTCCCGGTACTCGAGTTAGGTCGTGAGGGTTGCGCGTCGGGCCGAAGGCAGAGTGTTCGGTCGAACTTCCCATCGCAAACTCGTCCAGGTTAGTTTTGCCAATGATGACAGCCCCCGCTGCGCGAAGCCGTTGCACAACGGTGGCGTCGTATGGTGGCTCCCATCCCTCAAGGATCCGCGAAGAACAAGTGGTCGCAAGATTTCTGGTGCAGAGGTTGTCCTTTAGAGCCACCGGTACACCGGCGAGCGGTCCAGGGTCACGCCCGGAGGCAACGGTTTCATCAATCTTGCCAGCAACCTCGATAGCTGTTTCACGGTCAACCAAATTAAATGCATGAACGTCTCGCTCTTTGGCATCAATTGTCTGCAGAAAGTCCTCCAAAACATCCATCGCGCTTTTACGAGATTCCCGAATATCCGACGCCAATTCTCTAGCGGAGTTCAAGAGGACTCTCCCAAAATAGGGGGAACCCGGAATTGGCCATCCGCAACATCTGGAGCTTGTGCCAACACTTCTTGCGGTTCGATAGTGGGACCCACGACATCATCTCTAAGAACATTCGATAGTGGGTACGGGTGCGACATTGCTTCAACGGATTCAAGATCGAGCCCCTCTAACTGACTGACATGATCAAGTATTTTTCCAAGATGCTCAGTGAAGTGAACCAATTCCTCAGGATCGAGCTCGATGCGCGCTAGTGAAGCTATGTGGGCAACAAGATCTTGTGAAAGTGGTTGACTCATAGTGTTTAATCTCCAAAGCAGTTCACATGTAGGGGTCGTTCTCGCTCAGGGGTTCTTGCCACCATTCCACAGATGAGGGTTCCCAATCCTCAGCGGCAAGAGGATAGATGCAATCTACGGGACATGGATCCAAACACTTATCGCAGCCCGAACACAATTCAGGCAAGATAATCACATCGATACCATGATTAAAGATCGCGCCGAAATTTGGCGGACACGCACGAACACATGCATCACAGTTGATGCATTCAGACATATCTATGTACATAGGGGGATTCGGCCATTTGGCGTTACGTTCACGCTTTTCGATTCGCTCCAGTCGCGCTGGACTGTTTCCCGATGCCATCTAGAGAATTCTACGGGGCTACTTTCGTTCCAAATCGGCAACTAGCTACAACTCTTGGTTATTAATCAGACAGGACCCACAAGAGAACAGCGGAATCCGGCGCCAACATAGTTCCAGCTGGGGGTTCTGTTGCCTGAACTAGCTCTCCTTCACCCGCAATTTCTCCAAGCTTGAGTCCCACCTCTACTAGACGTTGCTCGGCTTCTACAACGGTAAGACCTCTCATATCAGGCACCTCTCGTCGATCGGGACCAGATGAAAGCGTCAATGAGACCGTGGACCCTCGTTCCACCAACAAGCCTGGGGTCAAACTCTGCCGCAGAACTAAGCCTTCGAGCACGGAGTCACTGACCTCGTAATTCAATGTCCGCGCTCTATTTAATTGAAGCGCATTCAGTGCTTCCTCGGCACTTTCCTGATCAAGACCTATTAGCTGCGGAACGGTTCGAGGGACAGGGCCTCCGGAAACAACAAGCACCGCCCGAGTTCCCGGTTCTCTCAAAGACCCGGCCAGCTCTGTCTCGCCATCAATCAAGAGCTTTATCACTTCGCCGGCTGGGATCGTCTCGTCGTAGAGCGGCTGCACAAGGTCAACTTCAAATCCTTTGGTTGCAAGCCGAGCAGAAGCAGCCTCGGTTGACAAACCCAGAACTAGTGGGGTCATGCGCAGACGCGGTCCGCTGGCCACTTCAACGATAAGCATCGCTCCTTCTGCTAGACGGCTTCCAGCTTCGGGTCGCTGAGCTATCACGATGCCGTTGGGTACTTCGTCGGTGCGGACCTGGTCTTCATCAAGAATCCAAGCAACTGAGTCAGCGATGGCTCGAACCTCACCGATGGTGCGGCCGGTGTACTGGTCAACCAGGTGAGTAGAAACACCTTGCGGGCGGACACTACTCACAGCCCACGCAGTTGCGCCAGAAAGCAACATCAGAACACCAAGCGCAGCTGCTCCCACTTTCCACACGGGCCGCCAACGAACTTGATTGAAGTCTGCAGCTTCCGCCAGCACTCTCTGCCGACCCTGATTCGCAATTGTGAGCGGACTCGCAAGGGACTCAGGGATCGCAATCGGCGCTGGTTTCACGAAGCTCGCCGCCGCGTCGATAAGTCCTTCCATCAGAAACTTGGCATCACAACGCATGTCTGGATCGGGATCGAGAGCCGATTCAAGAATGTCTTGTGCCTGACCAAGATCCGGTCGACTGGAAATTTTTTCTCGGCCCGCTGCGTCAGCAGCTTCCGTCATGGTTGAAGTTCCCTCGGCCGCAACCCGAAGAGTCATTGCAAGGGAATAGACATCAGATTCCGGACTACTAAGGCCCTTACTAGTCTCCGGCGCCAGAAACTCTTGTGACCGGTCGTCAACACCAGTTCCCACAAGTTCAAGACGTCCGGCTTCAGCGGCTCCTAGCGCATTACCCAAATAAACTGCAGAAAGTTTCGAAGATGTATTCAAACCTAGGATCACGTTGCCCGGTGAAATATCTCCATGGCAAATCTCGTTCCCATGAAGGGCTTCAAGACCTGAGGCGAGTTCGACACCTAGTTTGACTACTTGGGCCGCGTTAAGTCTGTGCCCGGCTGTCAAGAAAGAGCTGAGAGTAACCCCAGGGCAATGTTCAACTACGACGTAGGCGCTCTCTTGAAATCGGCCCCAGTCATGTACCTGTTCTATACAGGGGTGCGACACCAACGCCGCCTTAGTTGTGTCAACTACGAGATGTCTCGCGAATTCAAGATCTTCAGAAATCGAAGGGCCAAAAATCTTGATGGATACCTGATCACCAGTCTCTAGGTCATGAGCGAGATAGTTGACTGAAGCCTGGGCGTGACTCTGGTAGGTCATGAGTCGGTAACGGTCATCTAGAACTCGACCCGTTAATTCGTCTGACTCGTCAAGAGGCACAACCCGACAGTATCGCTAGTAGCGGGCACTCTCATCGCGTCGAATTTCAACCGCTTCGATATTCGGCCATGATAGGGAGGTGGAGAAGCCTCGAAAAGGCGATGAGTCAATGGACCATGACGCTGTGAACTGGAGCCTTAGGAAAGGTGTCGCCTCATCCTTGACGATATTGGTAATCCTCTCTCTAGGGTTTGTGATTTGGGTCGCCTCTTCGACTCGAGGGGCGCCACAGCCGACTACTTTGCCAAGTGGACTCCTAGCAGTGATCCCTGAACAAGGGGACCAAGCTCCGAAACAGACCTTGGTCGGTATTTCCTTAAGTCCTGGTTGGGAGCCAACTCTCATAATTGATGACGTCCCTATTCCCAATAACCAGCTAGATGCCGGTACTCAACAACTAGGAGAATTCTTCTTTAGTCCCGGTAGTGACATGGTGATCTCTCAGTTACGGCGAGGCCTCATTTGTGCCAGGGTTATCGCTATTCCGATCATTGATATCGAGGCAGACAACATCAATTATGAGTGGTGCTGGACCTCTTTCTAATTCAGCTCCTTACGGCAATTGCCCTTTTTCAAGCAAATGGCGGAGTTCTTTCTCCCCCACTATCGGTATGCCTAACTCAGATGCTCTATCCATTTTCGACTGGCCAGCGTCGTTACCTACCACCAACGCATATGTACTCTTCGAAACGCTGCCGGGGGATTTGCCACCTCGAGCGATAATCGATCTTTTCGCTTCATCCCGACTCAGGAACCAGCCATCCAAAGACCCTGTTACTACGATCGAACGGCCCACAAGCAGCTGCGGTACATCCGCCTCACCGTCAGTGATATCTAAACGCACGCCATACAGTCGAAACTTCTCAACTACAGACTTATTGTGATCATCTGCAAAGAAGTCTGTAACGCTTTGGGCTATGACAGGCCCAATCCCATCTATGGCTTCAATATCGCCAGTTTCTGCCTCCGCGATGGCATCTAGGTTGCCGAATCTGCGGGCAATGAGTTCTGCTGCACTTGGGCCTAGATGCTCGATGCCTAGCCCTATCAGAACGTTGGCCAAAGGTCGCTCTCGGGCTGCGTCGATGGCAGACATCAAGTTATTGACCAAAGTTTCGTTTGAGGAGTCGCTCACCAAAAGTTCAATGAGTTGCGGCTTGGTTAAAGCAAACAGATCACCCACGTCATCAGCCATGCCTTGCGCTACGAGTCCGCGAACTGTCCGTTCACCCAAGCCCTCGATATCCATGGCATTTCTGCTCGCAAAATGACTGATCCCGGTCTCTACACGGGCGGGACACGATCGATTAACGCAATAGGTGTTCGCATCACCTTCCAAACGCTCTAGGGCTAAGCCACAGCTCGGACACACCTTTGGGAAGGCCCAGGGTTTCGAGTTAACAGAGCGGTCAGCCACGATTGGGCCCACAACTTCTGGAATAACGTCACCGGCTTTACGAACCACCACCATGTCGCCGGGGCGGACATCTTTAGTAGCCACTTGATCTTCGTTATGTAACGTCGCCATTCCAACCGTTGAACCCCCAACGAATACAGGTTCAAGAACAGCAAACGGAGTCGCGCGACCAGTACGCCCTATCGAAACGTTGATATTGACCAGACGCGTAATTTTTTCTTCTGGAGGAAACTTGAAAGCGATCGCCCAACGTGGAGCCCGACTTGTGGATCCCAACGTCTCACGTTGGGCTAGATCGGCAAGCTTGACCACCACGCCGTCGATCTCGTAATCAGGTTCATGACGTTTCGACTTCCAGAATTCACAGAATTTTTGGACGTCAGAAAACTCGGAAAATTCGGTTACTTCGGGGTTAACCGGAAGCCCCAAACTCTGTAGTAGCTCAAAAGTCTCTTCCGATGAAGCCATTTGCGGACCACCAAGGACTTCGCCAATCTGATAACTCCAAAAAGCCAGCTTCCTCGACGCTGTGACTGTCGGGTCTTTTTGTCGAAGACTTCCTGCCGCCGTATTTCTTGGATTAGCAAATACTGGTTCGCCCTTTGCTAGTTGTTCTTCGTTTAGGGCTTCGAAACGAGAAATTGGTAGGTAGACCTCACCCCGGACCTCAAGCACCTCGGGAGCGTTCTTAATTTGGTGCGGAATATCTTCGATTGTTAGGACATTATGCGTGACATCTTCTCCAACTCGGCCGTTGCCTCGAGTTGCCGCTTGAACTAATTCTCCATTTTCGTATCGAATGGAGACGGCAAGTCCGTCAAACTTCAGTTCACACACAAACTGACATGAGTCTGCGTCGTGTATACCTTTTAAGGCTCGCTCGTACCATGACTGAAGCTCCTCCATATCCATGGCGTTGTCGAGCGACATCATGGGAATTTTGTGTTCAACAGGAGAAAAAATTTCGTTGGGAGCCGAACCAACCGATTGAGTGGGCGATTCTGGTGTCACCAGGTCAGGGTGACGGGCTTCGATTTCAGCAAGCTCGCGTAATAACCGGTCATAGACTGCATCTGGAACGGTCGGCTCGTCACGCCCATGATAAGCCTCGTTGTGAGCTGCGATCTGGTCGCGTAACTGAGTCACGCGATCTTGATCTGAATCAAATTCAGTCATGACAAGACCGACTCTAGCTAGCCAGAAGCCCAGGTTTTGTCGTTCTAAAAGTTCAGTAGTTAGGAACAACCTCCTCAGATGAGCCACGATTGGGGTGTGAAGGTTGTCAATCCTCTTACAATTTTGCTCGGCGTCTGGGCAGCGATGCCATTTTCGCTCGGGGCCGCCATCGATTCAGCACTGACAGAAGACATAACCCAGCGACAGGTGTGGGCGTCGATCGCTTTCTGGATTGTGTGGGGGTTCGTCCTGGGATGTTTAATTCTTAAAAGGCCGTGGGGCTTAACGATGATGCGTGTTCTTACGCCAGCAATGCTTCCCGCCCTGTTTGCCGCACATTTGTATTCCCGTATTTCGACAGGCATTTTAGTTGTGGCTCTCGTTCACGCTGCAGTCGTGAGCTTGTTGGGACTACTGCCCGAAACCGGCAACCTCATGGTCGATGGCATTAGCTACGGCGACGAAAAGCGATTCTTGCTTCGTATCCCGAGCGCCATTCTTGTTGGACCATTAGCGCTGGTCTGGGGAATAGTGATCTTGAGCGCTGCTTCAGGCCCTATCTTTATCGTCTCAGATAATTGGCGCCTTGGAGTGCCTGCGCTCGCAATCGGATGGCCGATCGCTGTATTCGGCTGCAGATCAATGCATCAACTTGCGCGAAGGTGGATCGTTTTCGTACCAAACGGCTTCGTCCTCCATGATCATTTGGCTACTCGAGAACCTTTTCTTCTTCGTCGTCAAGACATTATTTCTTTAGGTCCTGCTCCAGCCGACGCTGATATCAAAGCCGAAGGTGTCGTTGACGTGAGCCAATTTGCCTTAGGTCCCGTACTTCAAGTCACTGTTCATGGGGAAGTGGAGGTGGTGCCAAGGTCTCGCGGTGTGAGCGAAGTGAAATGGGCAAAAATTATTTTATTTTCACCAACTCGCCCTGGAGCAGTACTGCAAGAGGCTCGTCTGCGCAGACTCGTGCGTTGACGCCTATATTGCAGTAGCTCCGCCAATGACAAGGTCATCGATATAGAACACCACGGCTTGACCTGGCGCCACCTTCCGGTGGGCGTCAACCCACTGCACGTTGCCATCGGCGGTCAGAGCACCGGACGCTTGGTTTCCGTGAGCACTGATTTGAACCTGCACTGGTCCTACGTAGGGCTTGTCTGCCCACACATGATCAGCCAACTGCACTTGCTCTGACAATAAATCCTGGGCACCGCCAACGACTACTCGCCGAGATGGAACATCAACGTGGACCGCGTAGGTCCTATCCACGTTGCCACCAAGGTTCAGTCCTCTTCGTTGGCCGATGGTTACCAACTCAACCGCGTCAATAGTGCCCAGATCGTTACCATCTACGTCGACAACATCCGCGGTGTGCAGGTCAAGCCGATCCGACAGAAAACTGGTACGTCCCTCAGACGCCGTGATAAAGCAAACGTCTTGACTATCGGGTTTTGCCGCTGATCGAAGACCCTGATCATGCGCTAACTCGCGCACTTCGCTTTTCGTCATTTCTCCAACTGGGAACCGAAGCATGGAAAGGTCCTGCGCTGTCAGCATGTATAGGACGTAGGACTGGTCTTTGCCGTCATCGACCCCGCGGGCGAGTCGCAATCCTCTATCGGTTTCGATAATTCTGGCGTGATGGCCAGTAGCCACCAAGTCAAATCCCAATTTCTTGGCACGACTAACGAGGGCATCAAACTTTATGTGCCGGTTACATTCAATGCATGGGTTAGGGGTCAAACCAGCCGCATGAGCGTCTACGTAGGGACTAACCACATGTCGATCAAACTCTTCGCCGTAGTTGAAGACAAAGTGATCAATATCTAATTGCTGTGCAACACGACGAGCGTCATCAACATCGGAAACCGAACAGCACCCTTGATCTTGGGGGCCTCCCCAAAGTTTGAGAGTCACTCCGGTTACATCATGGCCCTGTTCCTTCATGAGGGCAGCCGAAACAGCACTGTCGACACCTCCTGACATCGCGACCAACACGCGACTCACGATGCACCTCTGAGCTGCTCCACACAGCCAGGTATCGCCTCAACAGCGTGCTCAACTTCCCAATCTTCAGTGCACCAGCCAAGCGAAAGCCGCAATGATCCTGCAGCAACAGTCCTGTCCATTCCCATAGCAGCTAATACATGTGAAGGATCCATGGCTCCAGAAGCGCAAGAGGCAGCAGCAGAAGCCATCACCCCATGTCGTTCGAGCAACACCAGCAAAGCTTCACTCTCAACATCTTCAATAACTATCTGCAGAAGCCCTGCAGCCCTTTGTGACTGGGGAATCGTTTCAAAACAACCAGGTATCGCCGCAGTTAGACCACTAGCGAGCCGTTCGCTGAGGCCACCCAAGCGACCAATCTCACTCTCCCTTGATTCGTCCAGGCACTGTAAAGCGGCTCCTAACGCCACGATGCCCGCCGTGTTATGTGTTCCACTCCTGCGTTCTGCCTCTTGTCCCCCACCAAGTATTTGCGGAACTACGGCAACCTGGTTTCGAACAGCCAACAGGCCGATCCCTTTGGGTGCACCAAATTTGTGCCCACTAAGCGACATCATGTCTGCCCGACGCGCAGCATTAACAATGTCGAGCCAATTAACAGCTTGAACGGCATCTGTGTGCAACAACGCCTGAGGGGCGCAACGATCTCTTACTTCAGCAACCGCGTCGAGATCAATAATTCTGCCCGACTCATTGTTAACCAACATCACCGACACAACCGAAACATCCTCGTCAAGCACGGCTTCGAGATGTTCGAGATCGATGTCACCGTCCGAAGTCACTCCAATCAGCCGCCCATTATGAGATTCCACCGGATAAAGCACCGCGTGATGTTCGGTTTCAGGACAGACAGCGATTCCATTTGCGTTGCATACTCCATGAATCGCAAGATTGTCTGATTCAGTACCGCCGCTAGTGAAGACAATCTCGTGTGGCCCAAATCCTAAAAGCGTTGCACAGACTTCTCGAGCATCATCGATAGCTGCTCGAGAAGATCGAGCCATTCGGTGCCCACCCGATGGATTACCGAAATGCTCGGTTAAGTAGGGCATCATTGCATCAAGGACAACTGGCCTAATCGGGGTCGAGGCAGCACAATCGAGGTACACCGGGCGATCTAACTTGGCTGTCTCCATCACTCCAAGGCTACGCCCCGAAATAAAGTGAGCGACATGGAGCTGTCGAATTCAGTCAACTACCTGTGTTCAACCTACGGAGATGCCTTTGCTGATGTTTACGACGATTGGTACCAGCAGGTCACAGATGTTGAAGGGACAGTGGCTCTCATAAGCAATCTTTCCGAAGGTCTCGATGTCTTAGAGTTGGGCGTTGGGACCGGTCGCTTAGCGCTACCAATCGCAGCCGCCGGAGTGCCTATCACTGGTGTGGACTCATCTTCAGAAATGCTCAAACATCTAACCGCTAGAGATACTTCGGGGCTGGTTACCACTCATTTAGCCGATATGTCTAGGTGGCTTCCGGCTGGGCAGTTCAAGGTAATTTTTTGTGCCTACAACACGTTTTTTAATCTTGTCGATCCAGACGACCAAGAAAAGTGTCTTCAGCTTGTCAGCGATCACTTAACACCCGACGGTCTCTTCGTTCTAGAAGCTTTTGTACCATCAAATTATTCTCTTCTACCGACCAGGGGTGTCGAGTCCCGCCACACGACAGAAGCTACTGTGCTCAATATCACAGTCCGAGAAAAGGTCTCCGGAGTTGTGCGAGGCCAAAGCGTGCAGTTGGGTGAAGCGGGACCAATCCTTAGACCTTGGCGAATCCTTATCAAGACACCCGATGAACTGGACCAGATAGCCGCTCGACACGGCTTGGATTTGGTGGAACGGTGGCAAGATTGGCATCAAAGGCCCTTTACCAGCAGCAGCGATCATCATGTCTCGGTCTACGCTTCAGCCAGTTCTTAATTGTGTTCCGGAAATAGAAGGCAAAGGTCAATGGAAGTCCAGGTCTCGATAGATCTCCCTGCAGCCCCTGCAGAGGTATGGGGTTATTTACGAGACATCACGAAGCATTCTGAGTGGATGATGGATGCACTCAGTGTGGAATTGACATCGGAGGTCTCCGAAGGTCTCGGAGTTACCTTTGTTTGTCTAACAGCTGTTGGTCCTTTTCGGCTTCGCGATCATATGGAAGTGGTTGCGTGGGAACCCGAGAAACTTATGGCTGTTAAACACTCGGGCCTCGTGGCTGGAGTCGGCCAATTCACCCTTTCTCCTATTTCAGCAGGAACGCGTTTCAGCTGGGATGAGTCGATTGATTTGCCGTGGCATTTCGCGGGCAGGATTGGAGAAAGACTTGCGAAACCAATTCTGACCGCAATCTGGCAACGAAATTTGAAGAGTCTCCGAAAAAAAATTCTCCAACGACAGGAAGCGGGAACAGGTGTGGAGCCGGGAGGACTGATCAGCATCGGTTCTGAATGGGAACTGCGCCACTACGGGCCAGATCATGTGATTCGCACAAGTACCCGAGAGCAGGACTTATCTCGAGAAGCTGAAGCATTGGAGATAATGACATCTTCAGGGTTTCCGGCCCCTCAATTAGCGGAACGCTTATCTGCATCTTCGCTCGTGATAGAGCGCATCGAGGGTCCAACCATGTTGGAAGACCTCACATCAAGGCCATGGACATTGAACAGACATGCAAAAAACCTTGCCCGTTTACACAAAGCACTCGGAAAAATCCCCGCTCCATCAGATTGGGAGAGGGTCAGCGAAGGTGATTCCATCGTCCACTTGGACCTACATCCAGGCACCATCAAGATGAGTAACGGTAAACCAGTAGTGCTGAACTGGAACCGGTCATCTCGCGGATCCTCGTCATTTGATGCAGCAGTGACCTATGTGATTCTCCGAACAGCCGAATCGAACAACGGGCGACTAGCCCATTTACTTATAGGCAGCCTCAGGAAACGATTCGCCAAGGTTTTTGTGAACGAATTCGGTGCTGCAGAGGTCTTCGCTCAGGTGCGCGGAGCGGCAGAACTCCGGCTACTGGACCTCAATTTGTCTCCAACTGAAAGAGAGGCCGTATTCGCTTTAGCGCGAGGCGAGCTCGATTAGTTCAACCATCGGACAAATCGATGAGGCGCGCCGCTGCCGCATACGGATCAATCTCTCCGCGCGCCAACTTCTCTTTTAGCTCAGCTGTCTCTGGGCTTTCCATTGTGGTGATCACTCGCTGTTCGAGACTTTGACTCACGATTTCAGTCAGTTCAGCCTGGACGCGAAGGCTGCGTCGTGCCTGAAGCTCACCACTTTCTTCGAGGTAAGACCGGTGCTCTCCTACCGTTCGCCATAGCTCATCAGCGCCAATTTGGTCAGTGGCCACCGTCATCACGATCGGAGGTTCCCAGTCCCCAAGCGACGAAAGTTCGAGCATCTGTTGAATATCTCGTCGAGTGTCATCTGCACCTTTGCGATCAGATTTGTTGATTACGAATATGTCGGCTACTTCCATTAGTCCAGCTTTATTAGCTTGAACGGAATCGCCCCAACCTGGGTTCACAACCACGATTGTCGTATCCGCAGCTCCCGCTATTTCCACCTCTACTTGCCCAACTCCGACCGTTTCAACAAGTATCCAGGGCCAACTCAATGCGTCAAGCACACGGATGGCTTGAGGTGTAGCGAGACTCAGCCCTCCCAGATGACCTCGGGTCGCCATGGATCGGATATAAATTCCGTCATCCGTCACGTGGTCTTGCATGCGAACTCGATCACCCAAGATCGCTCCACCGGTATATGGGGACGAGGGGTCCACTGCCAGAATGGCTAGCCGTTGTTGCTCTGAGCGGACAACTGAAGCCAACTCAGCAGCAAGACTGGACTTTCCTGAGCCTGGTGCACCCGTCATCCCGACCGTATACGCGGCTCCGGCTTGAGCGTAGGTATGAGCCCCCAATACACGCGCCTCATCGCCCCCGCGTTCGACGAGGGACATAAGTCTTGCCAGGGCTAAACGTTTTCCTTCACGTGCTGCCTCAAACAAGGCGACGGGGTCTGTGCTCGGCCGGTTCATCTAAGACAGTCGGTTAGTAGATCATCAATCAAGTTCGCGCGACTTTGGCGCCGACGGACGAGAGCTTACCTGCCAAATCCTCATATCCCCGGTCCACGTGATGGGCGTTCGAAATAACCGTTTCTCCATCCGCAGCCAATCCCGCAATGACTAACGCTGCTCCGGCCCGTATGTCGTGAGCCCTAACAGGGGCACCTGACAGCCGGTCAACACCGCGCACTACCGCGTGGCGACCTTCAGCTCGTATTTCCGCACCCATCCGAACCAACTCATCTATGTATCGGAACCGTCCAGCAAATATGTTCTCTGTGACCATTCCCGCTCCATGTGCAACAGTGAGCGCTGCAACCAAAAAAGGTTTGTAGTCAGTAGCTAAACCCGGGTATGGGAGCGTCGATACATCAACAGCTTCGAGGCGCCCAGTTACCTCGGCCCGCAGGCCTGAATCGTCTTCCTCTAGATTCATGCCCATCTCTTCAAGCTTGCGAAGAAGCATCTCCATGTGATCCGGCCGGGCGCCTCGTAGTCGAATCTGTCCCCCACAGACAGCCAAAGCAGAGAGATATGTTGCTGCTTCTATACGGTCAGGGATCACGGAGTAGGTAACAGGAGTCAGCGTCTCAACACCTTTAATAGTGAGACGCGACGTTCCTACCCCCTCAATTTGAGCTCCCATTTGCGACAGAAAATTTGCGAGGTCAGTTATTTCTGGTTCCCTCGCTGCATTTTCGATAACCGTCACGCCTTCAGCTAGGACCGACGCCATCAGCAAATTTTCGGTAGCCCCTACCGACGGAAACTCCAAGGACACCTCGGATCCAATCAATCGATCAGCCTGGCCACTTATGTCGCCATGTTCATATGAAAAAGTTGCTCCCAACTGTTCCAGGCCCTGTAAGTGCATGTCGATCGGGCGAGACCCAAAGTCGTCTCCTCCCGGCATCGCCACTCTGGCTTGACCGATTCTGGCGAGTAGCGGCCCCAAGACAACTATGGAAGCCCGCATGCGTTCGACCAAGCTGTAGGGCGCTACCGGGTCGATCTCAGCGGGGACATCGATATCGATGCGTTGACCTGTCCGCTGAATCTTGACTCCCATGGCTTCGAGCAGCTCAGCCATGATCGCAACATCTGTTATGTCGGGGACATTAGTCAGTGAAGTCGATCCTTCAGCTAACAGCGATGCTGCCATCAATTTTAGTGCACTGTTCTTCGCTCCGCCGATATGCAGGTCCCCATTTAAAGGCCCACTTCCCAACACAAGGAATTTATCCATCCCTCCAGTATGTTCATCCAAGTGGAGAAGGACACATCACTCCCGTGACTCATTTAGAAATAACGCACCAATTAGACGATGACGGGCTTAGACGCGTTCGTCTCCCAAGAACCGATTTAGTTCAGGAAAAAGATCTAGGGAACAACCAATTTTCACTGATTGATGGTCCATTCAAGACTTACAAGAGGACCCTCACCGTTACTTCCAAACCGAATAAACACCTGGTCACTGAACGATTTGACTATGAACTCTCGATCCCATGGTTTGGCTTTCTGTTCCGGTGGCCAGTTCGCCACGCTCTTCGTAACCGTCGCGATGACGGTTCCACACCATTTTGGGCTCCTCCTGATCATTTGGGCCAAAGAGCGACAACAATTTTCTCCACTTTGTGTGCCATTGCATTACTTTCAGGCTTTCTCTCTAACGCTCCGGCCGAAACACACACGTACGCGGCAGACGAATTTAGGGTCAACCAGTTGAGTCAGGGGTTTCTTGGAGCTCTCATTCGTGTCGGCACCTTGCTAGCGATTGGGTTTGCCGTACTTGCTGACCGGCATGGACGGCGGCGTATCCTCGCCTGGGCGATGGCATTTGGAATCGCGTCCTCATGCGCTGCAGCTCTCGCTCCCTCTATAGAAATCTTCGCTATTTGTCTCGTAGTAGTCAGAACCTGCAACGCAACACTCGGGGCAATAATCGTTGTTTTCGCTCTAGAAGAGCTACCGGCGGGCAGTCGTGCTTGGGGTCTCTCTGTACTTGGTCTTTCAGCGGCTCTAGGAGCCGGTTTTGTTGTCTGGGCGCAACCCGTAGCCGGTATCGCCGAGTGGACCTGGCGCGTTATCTTCTTGATCCCGCTGTTGATGATCCCGCTGATCGTTGGGATTATTCGTCGACTTCCCGAAAGTCGAAGATTCATTAACCATGCGACCGGTCTTAAGCTAGGTAACTACTGGAGGCCGTTAGCGTTACTGGGGGGAACCTATTTCCTGCTCGGCCTCTTTCTTTCACCCATCGATTGGTTCAGAAACGAATATTTGCGCGACGAACACAGCTTCAGCGCTCTCGACGTCAGTCTTTTCGTGGTAACAACCGCCACTCCGGGAGGTATCGGTCTTTACCTAGCAGGTCGGGTAGCTGATTTGCGTGGGAGAAGAATCGTGGTGGGAGTGGCGACAGTATTCGGGCTTGGCTTTACCACTATCTTTTTCAATTCTTCTGGAGTTTTACTCTGGCCTCTTGCATTGACCGCTATCACGCTAGCCAGCGGCCTATTGCCGGCGATAGGTGTATATCGAGCCGAGATGTTCCCTACAGCTGTGCGAGCTCGAGCCGCGACAATCGTGGGCGCAATCGGCGTTGTGGGTGGATCTATCGGGATTGTGGCCGCTGGCTGGATGCGCGTACGGTGGGGTTCTTTTGGCCCCGCTATGACCGTTCTTTGGGTAGGTCCACTCATCGCAGCGCTGATCGTTTGGAAACGGTTCTACGAAGGTACGCGACAAGAGTTAGAGACGCTGAATCCTGAGGATATTGAACCTACGGGTCATTGAACAACGACGCTCTATTTGGACAACAGAGCCCATTCGTTTACGGCTTGAGTGATTGTTGCGACATGAGCCCGACTTGTTGGGTCATGACGTCCACCGGCCAGGAACTTGGTGGCTACTTCCCCTCTTATCTGCGTCAGGTGTTCGCCGAACTCTTCGGGAGAGCCGAACGGATCATTGTCTCCGGATACGAACAGGCACGGCACTTTGATGTTGTCGAAATGTTCAACACGTAACTTGTCTGGCTTATCGGGTGGGTGGAGCGGATAGCTAAGGAGAAGTAACCCGGCGGCAGGCATCCCTTCAGCTACCGCCATTGAACAGACCCGGCCTCCCATCGAACGACCCCCGTACACAAGGCGATCTGGTCGACACCCCAATTCATCTGCTATCGCCTGTTGCTCCTGAATAAGTTCAGCAACCAATTTCGGAGCTCTGGGAGGTACCCGCTTTCCCTCGCGTCGATACAAGAACTCGCGTCTGATAACCGGCAGCGGCGATAGTGAGTCCTGTAACGCCACGAGGGTCGCATGCTCCTTCGTGCCTCCCGCGCCAGGGAACAAAACCATTCCTTCAATCATCGGCATGCAGACTCCTTATGGGGGCAGAATAGGTGTCAATCCTGATGAGGAGGGACATGGAGATGACAACTACTCAGTTCGCAAAGGGGGCCGTGCTTACATCCGTCACCGAAGGAGTAGGTGTGGTGACCCTAAATCGCCCTGAGGCGCGAAATGCTTTAAGTAGCGAGGTTCTTAGAGCGTTACCTCAGGCCCTAAATTCCTTGGACCAAGATCCTGATGTAGACGTTCTGGTGATCACTGGGTCAGATCCAGCGTTTTGCGCCGGACTGGATCTCAAAGAACTAGGTGGGTCCGGAGGGAATATAGACCCAGATGCTTCTTTGGAAGCCAGTGGGCCTTTCCCCAGCCGCTCAAAACCATTGATCGGCGCCGTCAACGGAGTAGCCGTGACTGGCGGGCTGGAATTGGCTCTTGCTTGCGATTTTCTTATCGCGTCTGACCGGGCGGCCTTTGCAGATACCCACGCCCGGGTGGGTGTGATGCCTGGTTGGGGACTTAGTGTGCTTCTTCCCCAAGCAATTGGTGTCCGGCGGGCTCGAGAAATGAGTTTGACTGGCAACTACGTGGATGCCACTACCGCTGCTGAATGGGGTCTAGTTAATAAAGTCGTTCCACATGACAGTCTCCTCGAAACGGTCCACTCACTAGCGTCTGACATTCGTTCCAACGACCAAGGCGGTGTCCAGCAGATGGTCAGAACTTATGAGCGGACCGCTGGTACCACCATCGCTGAAGGGTGGGAGATAGAAGCTTCAATGGGAAGAGATTGGCTAAAGAAGACCAACTTCAAACCGGAGAAGGTGGCCCAACGAGTCGCGGATATACAAAACCGAGGGCGAGCTCAGAACAACTTCTAGGTCAGGTACTACGGGCTTCAATCATTCGGACAATCTGTCCTGCTATTTCTAAGCTTGCTGTGGCCGCAGGGCTTGGTGCATTAAGGACATGCAGGCTGTTGCTGGTCTGAGTAATCGCGAAGTCATCCATTAATTCTCCTTCTGCGTCCATTGCTTGGGCCCGTACCCCAGCTGGGCTTGCTTCCAAATCTTCAACACCGATTTCCGGTACTAATCGCTGCAAAGCACGCACAAAGGCAGCTTTACTCACCGATCGCCATATCTCGCCAGCTCCCGTACGCCAATACTTGCGAGCCAATCTCCATAACCCCTGATTACCTATGTGCTCTCGGATTTGTCTAGGTTCGATATCTCGCCATCTATACCCCTCACGAGCCATCGCCAGGACAGCATTCGGACCGGCATGTACCGAGCCGTCAATCATTCGGGTCAGATGTACCCCTAAGAAGGGAAAGCTTGGATCTGGTACTGGGTAAATCAATCCTCGGACCAAGTTGCGACGGTGTGGCACCAGCTCGAAGTACTCGCCACGAAAAGGCACGATTCGATTTCCTTCTGACGCGCCAACCATTTCTGCGACCTGGTCACAACGAAGACCGGCACAGTTAACAACTAGTCCCGCGACCATCTCTCCTCTGGAAGTTGAGACGCGGGCGCCTTGATGGGATTCTTCTATTGCCAAAACTTGGGTCTGGTAGTTGATAACACCGCCTTGATGTTCTATTTCGGCCGCTAACACCTCGCAGACTGCTGCATACGACACAATGCCGGTAGACGGAACATGGAGTGCTTCAATACCGAAGCAGTGGGGTTCGATTTCATTCAGACGTGAGGCGTCGATCAGTTCGGCGTCAAGTCCATTAAGGTCTGCCCGCTCTCGTAAAGCGCGGAGGCGGTCTATTTCATCGCTCTGGGTAGCAACGATGACTTTCCCGCAGATCTCATAATCGATGTCTCGTTCCTCACAAAATTTAGCCATAGAGCTTCGGCCAGCCACGGCGAGTTCAGCCTTCATGGAACCAGGTGCGTAGTAAATACCAGAATGAAGAACCCCAGAATTTCGACCAGTTTGATGCAACGCTAAGCCCGACTCCCTCTCAAGTACCAGCACTGATGCTCCGGGGTACTGAGCAAGATATCGGCGAGCTGTCGCCAGACCGATAATGCCAGCTCCAACAACTACGAGGTCAACATGTTTAGAGGTCAAGGGATTAGGCGCTCCTTTGATTCAGAAGGATATTGCGCGCTGCCGTCAGCGCTTCAATGCGCCGCCCCGCGTCCTCTGCAACACCGCCATGATCGGGATGAGCGGTCCGGAGTAGACGACGAAACGTGCGCCGGACTTGTCGCGAGTCTGGTAACTCGTCGATGTGTCGACCGGAGAATCCCAGGACATTCAGTGCCCATGTAACTGAGTCAGTGCCTACACCGTTGCCCCAATGATCAGTCGGAGACTTTCCAGACACAAAACGAAGTAGATCATCGTGGTCGTGGCCTTGCCACCGTCGAGCTGACCGCAAAAGAGTCAATAAGCTTCTGCGCATTGGACTTGGCTGTTGACGAATCCGATACAGGGCCGCCAAAACATGTGGCTCGGGACGATCGCTAGGAGCCAACTCAAGGGAAATTCGACCGTCTGGAGCACCGACAAGTCGGTGGGTTGAACGAGTGAGCCCTATGCGGTCCTCTTGAAGACGGTGGCGGAGGCGCGGTTGTGGAATTCGAGCACCAATTTCAATGAGGTTTAGCAGATCACTCAGATCACTATTTTCATCATCCTCTAATTGTTGGGCATAAGCGCCAACCACTGCCGCCAGCAATAATCCGCCGGTTCCTGGGATGGGGTCAAACCTCAACTGATCCTCACCCAAGGCCACGCGTCGCGTAGGAACCGCGGGCCGTGAATGCCAGACGTTGAGCTCTGCCAGAATCACCTTATGGACGCTACTAGGGGAACTGCCTAGTGACTCATACTTATGGCCCGCGAGGGGCTAGGGTCAGTTCGTATGGCTGAGTCACTTTCTGAGCTTCCTGATCGAAATCTGGCCCTCGAGTTGGTGCGTACCACTGAAGCGGCGGCTTTAGCAGCGGCTAGGTGGATGGGCAGAGGTGACAAAGAAGGTGCTGATGGCGCGGCAGTAGACGCTATGCGCATCATCCTCGACTCAGTACCCATGGACGGCTTTGTCGTGATCGGGGAGGGTGAGAAAGATGAAGCACCGATGCTCTACAACGGAGAAGCAATTGGCGATGGAACCGGAGCCAAAACCGATATAGCAGTTGATCCCATTGATGGGACAACGTTGACTTCACTTGGCCGGGGCAACGCTATTTCTGTAATCGCCGTTGCACCTAGGGGAACAATGTTTGACCCCGGGCCATGCGTCTATATGGAGAAAATTGCTGTTGGGCCACAGTCCAAAGGCTTAATTTCTATCGATAAAAGTCCAACCGAAAATCTAGATGCGATTGCTAAGGCAACCGGGCGGGGGGTTCGCGACCTAACCGCCGTAATACTCGACCGAGACAGGCATGCAGAGTTGATTAATGAAGTCCGGGAGAGCGGTGCCCGTATTCGCCTAATTCCCGATGGCGACGTGGCCGGTGCTATAGCGACTGCTACGAGCGACGGTGCTGACGTTCTCTTCGGAGTAGGAGGAACCCCTGAAGGTGTGATTTCTGCGGCAGCGCTTAAATGTCTCGGCGGCGAAATGCAAGGAAAGCTATGGCCAAGAAACGCAAGCGAGCGGCAAGCCGCTTTAGACGCTGGATACGATCTTGATCGAGTTCTACATACTGATGATCTAGTCCGGTCTGATGATGTTTTCTTTGCTGCTACTGGTATCACGGATGGAGAGCTACTCAGAGGCGTCAGATTCACCTCTGAGGGCGCTATTTCCGATTCTCTGGTCATGCGCTCCAAAAGCGGTACGGTCCGCAAGATCGAAGCAACTCACAACATCGACAAGTTGAGCGAATTTTCGTCGGTGGACTTCACCTGACATCATCACCGTTGTATAGCGAGACGCGTCATTATCGTCTTCACCTCTATGCTCACTCGTATGTCAACAACCAATGACTTAGAAGAAGGAACGGCTCAGCAGCTGGACTTCGACAAAATCGGTTCGATAGGCCGAAGTGGACATCAGGTAGTGCCCGTAGTTCTGCAAGAAGCTGACTCCGGCGATGTGTTATTCGTTGGCTACGCAAACGAAACAGCATTACGAATGACTCTTGAACTTGAAAGCGCAGTGCTTTATTCAACTTCCAGAGAAGAAATCTGGCACAAAGGCGCCACTTCGGGTGACACATTGTCGTTGGTGGATGTGCGAGTCAATTGTGAGCAGAATTCACTCTTGTACCGAGTTCGACGAGAAGGACAAGGCGCCTGTCACACTCGGGGTCAGGACGGGTCCACAAGATCCGGTTGTTACTACCGCGTTGTTGCCAACGAAAACGAATTGTTCTTTGTGGAGTAGCTAATAGATAGCAACGTGGCGTTAGCTCGGGAAGATAACTGAGCTCAGCCGGCTTCTGAGACCTGGATTCGAGTTTCGGCCCACTTCTTAGTAGCTGCAGCCTCAGCGTCATCAGAGTCTGCGGCAAGGGCCTGTTCAGCGGCTTGTAGGTCTGATTGGGCATCCGCCACGTCAATGTCCTGAGCCGCCAGGGCGGCATCGCTGAGAATGGTCACGGCGTTCCCGCTCACCTCGACAAATCCGCCATTGATAGCCAACGACACCACACCGTCGTCCGCCCAAAGTTGTGTTTGACCGATATCAAGAGCGCCAATGAACGGGGCGTGGTTGTCGAGGAAGGCGATGTCTCCATCAACGGTACGGGTGACGACTTGAGAACATTCCCCTGAGAAAAGCACCGCTTCGGGTGAGACAAGTTCAACTTGCATATATCAGCCTCACTTACCAATCAAGACTGTTCTAATTCGCGGGCTTTAGCCATCGCTGATTCTGCGTTGCCGACGTTTAGGAAGGCTTGTTCAGGAAGGTGGTCGAGATCACCGTTGCACAACATTTCGAACGATTCAATGGTTTCCTCAATCGGCACGAAAATTCCTGGCATGCCTGTAAACACTTCAGCAACGAAGAATGGCTGAGATAGGAATCGTTGAATCTTTCGAGCTCGATCAACTGTGATCCTGTCCTCTTCGGATAGTTCATCGAGACCAAGAATGGCGATGATGTCTTGAAGTTCTTTGTAACGCTGCAAGATCTCTTGGACCCGACGAGCCACCGCGTAGTGCCTGTCTCCTACGACCTCAGGAGTGAGAATCGTTGAGGTAGACGCCAACGGATCCACAGCCGGATAAATACCCAACGATGCAATTTGACGACTTAGCTCAGTCGTCGCATCCAAGTGCGTGAAGGTAGTGAACGGCGCAGGGTCGGTGTAGTCGTCAGCTGGGACATAAACAGCCTGAAGCGATGTAATCGAGTGGCCTGATGTAGACGTAATTCTTTCCTGTAATTCCCCCATCTCATCGGCGAGGTTGGGCTGATATCCCACAGCTGAAGGCATACGGCCCAGCAGTGTCGATACTTCTGATCCCGCTTGAACAAAACGGAAGATGTTATCCACGAAAAGGAGCACTTCTTGACCCTGAACATCTCGGAAATACTCAGCCATCGTCAATGCCGAAAGCGCTACACGCAGCCGCACTCCAGGAGGCTCATCCATTTGTCCAAAGACCAGGGCGGTCTTTTCAAGCACCCCGGACTCTTCCATTTCGAGGTACAGGTCGGTTCCTTCACGGGTGCGTTCACCTACACCAGCAAAAACCGATACGCCACCGTGCTGCGAGGCAACCCGGTTGATCATCTCAGTAATGAGAACTGTTTTGCCTACACCAGCTCCCCCGAATAATCCGATTTTCCCACCTTCCAAATATGGTTCTAAAAGGTCGATGACCTTAATACCCGATTCGAAAAGCTTTGCTTTGGGTTCCAGGGTGTCAAAGTCGGGCGCATCTCGATGGATTTCCCACCGTTCGGGCACTTCCCCGATGTCGTCGGTGTCAAGAGGTTCACCCAACACATTAAAGATGTGGCCCAGCACGTTGTCGCCAACTGGTACTGCAATTCCTCTGCCTGTGTTTCGCACTACAGCACCGCGCGTCAACCCGTCGGTGGCCTTCATGCAAACAACGCGTACTTTACCGTCACCGATCTGCTGCGCAACTTCGCCACCAATAGTCACCCTTTCGCCTTCTAACTCGGCCTCCATCTCAACGAACGTGTTGATTTCTGGCAGCGAACCGCGCGGAAATTCGACGTCTACTACTGGTCCAGCAATAGCGAGAACCTTTCCGTCTTTGGTTTCGGTGTTGTCTTCGGTCATGGTCATATTTAATGCTCCTGAAGTTTCAGGCGTCGTTTCGGTCAGATGCGAGGGTCGCGAACGAACCCTCAAGTGATTGGGTGATGAAATCCTCAAGGCCATCATCATCGTCTTGGCCCATTGCTTCGGCACCACTGACGATTTCCATAATCTCAGTTGTTATCGAATCTTGACGGGCCCGGTTCATGATTCGGGTGAGGTTAATTTTTAGGTCTTCAGCATTGTCGGTGGCGGCTTTCATCGCTCGTTGCCGCGCAGCGTGTTCTGATGCCGAAGATTCCAGCAGCGCCGCATAAAGCCTCGCTTCGGCATACCGCGGAAGGAGTCGTCCTAAGATCTCAGCTGGTTCCGGTTCGAATTCGTAGCCCCCACCGTCGGTGTCTTCGGCGACGTCAGCACCAATTTCTGTTGGCTCTAGCGGCATAAATTGTTCAACTGCTACTTCCTGGCTGCCCATCGATAAGAAGCGCGTGTAGGCCAACTGAACCTGCTGGACTTCACCGTTCTCAAACAACTCCGCAACTGTTTCAGCCATCGTTTTAGCGTCGCTGTAGTTGGGTTGGTCAGAGAAGCCCTCGTAGGCAGCATGAACTTCGTAGCCGCGGAAAGAAAAATAGCCTGCAGCTTTCTTGCCTGACAGCACTAAGGCGTAGTCACGTCCCTGGGACTTATCCGCAGCGATGGCTCGCTCGACAGCTCTGAGGACGTTGTTGTTGTATCCACCGCAAAGGCCGCGATCGGCGGCAATCACTACATAAGCGACTCGGCTCACTTCTTCAGGTGAGGTGAGTAGGGGGTGGTCGACACCAGCACCGCCGCCCGCCAGGTTGGTGATGACGTCCGTGACTTTCTCCGAGTATGGCTTAGCCGCCTGAACTCGTCCTTGAGCCTTAACAATTCGTGATGCCGCGATTAACTCCATGGCGCGCGTAATCTTCTTGGTTGCCTCAATCGAACTAATTCGACGCCTAAGAATGCGCTCCTGACCGCCTGCCATTGTCTGTCAGTCCTCTGAATCGCTGTCGTCGTCTTCAACGGTTACTTGGAAGGTCGCTTTAAACGATTCCACCGCTGCCTTTACTTGGTCCTCGGGCAACACGCCAGATGTCCTAATTTCATCCAGAAGTCCGGCATTGCGGGTCCTCATGTTCTCAATAAGTTCAGTTTCGAAACGCTGAATATCTTCGACGGGTAAATCGTCAAGGTGGCCATTGGTTCCCGTGTAAATAGACACCACCTGTTCTTCCACTGGCATTGGACTATTGAGTCCCTGCTTAAGAAGCTCCACGAGTCGATATCCACGGCCCAACTGCGCTGCGGAGGCCGCGTCTAATTCGGAGCCAAAGGTGGCAAAAGCTTCAAGGTCACGGAATTGAGCTAAGTCAATCTTCAGGGTCCCGGCAACGCTCTTCATGGCCTTGGTCTGTGCATCGCCTCCGACTCGTGACACTGACACTCCAACGTCTACGGCTGGACGGACACCTGATTTGAAAAGGTCATCTTGAAGATATATCTGGCCATCGGTAATCGAAATCACATTGGTTGGGATGTATGCCGAGACATCGCCCGCTTTGGTTTCAATTACCGGCAAGGCGGTCAAAGAACCAGCTCCTTGTTCATCCGATAATTTCGCAGCGCGTTCCAACAAACGACTATGCAGATAGAAAACGTCGCCTGGATAAGCCTCGCGGCCCGGTGGGCGCCGAAGCAACAATGACAACTGTCTATAGGCTTCGGCTTGTTTGGAGAGGTCGTCATAGACGATTAAAGCGTGCTCGCCATTTTCCATCCAGTGTTGACCCATCGCACACCCTGCATAGGGGGCTAGGTATTTGAAGGGAGCGGCGTCAGCAGCGGGCGCACACACCACGACGGTGTAATCCATGGCGCCCCGTTCTTCCAAAGTGCTAACAACCTGGGCGACCGTTGATCCTTTTTGTCCGACGGCGACATATATGCATTTAACGCCCAGTCCTGCTTGATTCAGGATCGTGTCAATAGCGACTGAAGTCTTCCCCGTCTTTCGGTCACCAATGATGAGTTCTCGCTGACCACGACCGACAGGAGTCATGGCGTCAATCGCCTTGATGCCAGTCTGCAATGGTTCATGCACCGGTTGTCGGCCCATGATGCCCGGCGCCTGGATTTCCATGCGGCGCGGCTCTGACCCCACTAGTGGCCCTTTGCCATCAATCGGTTCGCCTAGGGCGTTAACCACCCTTCCCAGCACTCCATCACCGACGGGCACCGAGAGGATTCTGCCTGTGGATTTAACGTTTTGGCCTTCTTCAATGTTCTCGACGTTTCCAAGGACTACCGCGCCAATCGAGTCCTCATCGAGGTTCAGAGCAAGTCCAACGTCCCCACTCTCAAACTCCAAGATCTCGTTAACAGAGGCATTCGGTAGACCAGATACTCTGGCAATGCCGTCTCCCACTTCCAAGATGCGACCTACGGTTCCGGACTCTACCGATGGGTCAAAACCTTCC
>SGYJ01000090.1 GCA_004214275.1 Acidimicrobiales bacterium
TATTGACCAGGCCAACCGATGGATTCGTCGACATCCCCATCACGAGGCGCATACAGCGGTTCTACGGCAAGACCACTCATCGTCTCGTAATCAAGGTCGCGAATTTCGCCAGCCTCATATTCTTTTTGCCACTGCTCTCGCGTCACAAGTGTCTCCCAAGGGCTCAATCGGGGTCGAGCGTCATCAGTCTAGGCCAGCCGTGTCAGAGTGACCCAGATGACCGATTGGTCCTTCGCCGGCACCAAGAGTCCAATTCGCGGCACGGTTGACCGCTTCAGCGGTGAAGGCTTGGGCTCTACTCACAGACTCAAGCGTTGGTATGCCTTTCGCTAGTCCACCGGCAATTGCTGCTGAGAAAGTGTCGCCTGTGCCGCGCACATTATTGGTCGAACAGCGTTCAACTTCTAGGAGCACTACTTCTCCGTTATATGCCACAACGTCAATCATTGTTGGCGCCGCCCGCCGCCCGCCGGTTAACACCACGACAGTTGGGCCCATTGCGGCTAGCCGCAGAGCTGCCTCAGACATAGCTTCAATGTCTTCATCTAGTTCGGTTCCTAGTAAGTGCATCGCTTCGAGATGGTTGGGGGTGATTACCAAAGCCTTGGGTATCAAATCTCGTCGTATCAGTTCGATGGTTGAGGCCTCGTATAAAGGTTCTCCATGACGGTTCACGATGACGGGATCTACAACCAACGGTGGCAAAAGCCCGACGTCGGCCATCTCTGATATGAGCCGAATATTTTCTTCGGAATAGAGCAGCCCGGTCTTAGCTACCTTGACTTCAAAGTCATCTAGGACTGCTTCGATCTGGGATCGCACAACAGGGGCCGGGATAGCGAGTGCTGACCGAAATTCCTCAGTGTTCTGAGAAGAAACCACGGTCAACGCGCAGACACCGTGAACAGATTGGGCTGCGAAGGTTCGTAAATCCGCTTGGAGTCCAGAGCCTCCTCCTGAATCTGAGCCCGCAATAGTTAGCACCACTGGAGGTTGAGTCACAAGGGTGTTGTAGCAGATACCTAGCAGTTTCCTTGCCTAGGGTGGAACTGTGGCAGATCAATCTCAGAGCGTTGGCATCATCGCAAACCCCGTTTCTGGACGCGATATCCGACGCGTGGCAGCGCGGGGAGGTGTCTCGAGCGCTGAAGACAAACGGAATCGTATTGCGCGCGCTGTCATAGGGGCGGTAGCCGCTGGGACGCAACACGTGGTCGCTATGAAGGAGCCTTTCGGAATCGCGAGCGGCGCGTTGACTGATTTACCGGTGGAAGCAGATCTCGAGATTCTTGATGTCGGCGCGCGTGTCGACCCTATGGACACTGCACGCGCTGCTCTAGCCATGAAAGAACGCGGGATCAGAGTAGTAATCACCCTCGGCGGTGATGGAACAAATCGGACTATAGCTAGGGCTTGGCCTGAGGCGATCTTGGTTCCGATGTCTACGGGAACAAACAATGTTTTCCCTTCACTCGTCGAACCCACGGTCGCCGGTGCTGCGGCTGGGTTAGTCGCGAAGAATTTGGTTGATCTCAACTCGGTGGCACCGCGATCGAAGATGGTTCACTTGACCTTCGCTGATGGGTCTGGAGACGTCGCCCTCATAGACGTTGCGACTCTCGCTAACGATTTTGTCGGTAACCGTATGCCAGTCGATCCCAATAATCTGCGGCAGTTATTGGTCACGACAGCTAAACCGGACACCATTGGGGTCTCCTCTATCGCAGGTCTGCACACAACATGTCGCTCAGAAGAAGATGCGGCGATTTTGGTTACCTGCGGCTCCGGCGGCGCGTTAACCAATGCTCCTATAGCGCCTGGTCTCTATCGGCAGGTGCCTGTTCGGGACGTGAAAAGGGTCAACTTCGAAGAGGAGGTCCAATTAGCGGGACCATCAACATTGGCCTTCGACGGTGACCGAGAACACCAAGTACTTGCCGACACGACGGCGATCGCCGTTGTAAGACGAGATGGGCCGCGAGTAGTCAATGTTGCACGCACATTAGAGGCCGGCGCTTCTGAAGGAATTTTCGTTACCCGTTGACTCCAGAACTTTCAGCTAGTGATTAAAACTGTTCGGGGTCTACAAAGTTCGCGCCTCGAATAGCGGTTCGGAATTCAACATCCGCATGGAGTCTGGCAATTCATTTCGCACCCGGAGGTGGAACTTTCGGTCATCCTCGAGGCTGTACGGATAGGCAGGTTCGGAAGCTCGGAACAGTGGAACGTGGAGGGGCCTGGCATCTGGGGGGCCGGGTCGGTCATGTTGCACAAGGATTTCATCAATAGCCGTGCCGTCATCGATAATCCGGTATGGGCGCACTACCCCACCTCGAGTCGCCTTACCTTCGGACGATTTCGCTACCGGAACAACCGGCTCATAGGCTCCGGACCTTCGTGCAATAGCCACCAGTTTGTAGACCATGCCAGCAGTGGCGTGACCTGATCCCACGACCAACTGAGTTCCTACCCCATATCCATCAATTGGAAGGTCCGCTAGATCTGCAATTCGGTACTCATCAAGGTCACCGGATACAACGATTCTCGTCGATTCGGCATCACTTGCGTCTAACTTTCGTCGAGCTCTGAGAGCTTCATCAGCGAGATCGCCTGAGTCGATGCGGATAGCTCCGGGAACTCCGCCCAGTCTTTTAGCTGCAGCTAATGCTCGGTTGATTCCAGTTTCTATTTCGTAAGTATCTACAAGAAGAGTCGTTTCAAGTCCGTGAGCTTCGATTTGGGCTTCGAAAGCAGACTCTTCATCATCGTGGGCCAGCGTAAAGGCGTGCGCTGATGTTCCCGCAGTTGGCACATTAAAGCGGATCCCGGCTTCCATATTCGAGGTGGTATCAAAGCCGACCAACCATGCCGCTCTCGCGGCTGCAACGGCTGCTTCTTCATGGGTGCGACGACCCCCCATCTCAATGAGATGTCGACCATTAGCTACATCATGCATTCGCGCCGCGGCAGACGCGACTGCGGAATCATGATTTAGAACCGATAAGACCAATGTCTCAAGAAGAAGACCTGCACCGAATGAACAATCGACCCTCAGCACCGGACTCCCCGGCACGTAAAAGTCGCCCTCTCTGTAGCTCCATACCTCCCCTTCGAATTGGAAAGCCTTAAGGAACTCGAGGAGTTCGTCGGTGAATCGGCCGAGGCTCGCCAAGTAATTGATTTGAGCTTCAGAGAAGTGAAAATCGGCTAGCTGTTCAGCCAGGCGCCCAGGTCCAGCAACAATGCCGTAGCCACGGCCAGCAGGTAACCGCCTCGCAAAAACTTCGAAAGTTGCTTGTCGCGAGGCCACTCCGGACCGAAGCGCGGCATCAAGCATCGTGACCTCGTAAAGGTCAGTCATTAAAGCGGTGCTCATCCCTCCAGCATGCTTCATGAGACGGGTGTTAGAAAAGGCTGTTTCCATTTCTGCCCTATTTTCCATACAAATAAAGGTCTCTCAATGGATTTGAGAGCTCGAAAGACCCGCTTCTGAGGCCGATAACCGCCACACTCCTGTTATGGCCTTAACACCATCCACGCGATCCGACATTGCGCCCTTTTATGTGATGGAGGTAATGCGATCAGCTGCAGATCGAGAAAACGCTGGCAAGGAAGTGCTCCACCTCGAGGTCGGCCAGCCCTCCACACCCGCGCCATCGGGAGCTAGACGAAACGCTATTGAAGCGATCGAAAACGACATTCTCGGGTACACATCTGCACTCGGAATGGATTCTCTTCGCGAGCGTTTACATCACCATTATCTGGAGTGGTACGACACCGACATCCCATCGTCGCGAATTGCCATCACCATGGGAGCAAGCGGCGCATTTACCTTGGCGTTCCTCGCGTGCTTCGAACCTGGCGATCGAGTCGTTGTTCCTACCCCGGGCTACCCGTGTTATCGCAATGTGCTTCGGGCCTTGGATATAGAAGTTGTGGATTTGCCGGTCGGTCCAGATACGCGTTTCCAGCCCTCACCAGATGGTCTTGAATCGATCGGCCCAATCGATGGGTTAGTGGTCGCAAGTCCATCCAACCCGACAGGCACCATGCTTTTAGAAGACGAACTTGCAGAGCTAGTCCAGTGGTGCAAGAAGAACGAAGTTCGTCTCATCTCAGATGAGATTTACCACGGAGTTACTTATGGAAATGTTGCCCCGACGGCAGCCTCCTACTGGGACGAAGCTGTAGTGGTAAACAGTTTCTCGAAGTATTTCTCGATGACCGGCTGGCGAGTTGGGTGGCTGGTTCTGCCTCACGCCTTGGTATCACCGGTCGAACGTTTAGCTCAAAATGCGTTCATTGCCGCTGCGTCAGTCTCTCAACATGCTGCCCTAGGCGCTTTTGATAGCCACGATGAACTACAGCTCAACCTTGAGCGCTATTCGGTTAATCGAAAGGTTCTCCTTGAAGGGCTGCCTCGGGCCGGAATCATGGAACTCGCTCCGGCTGACGGCGCTTTCTATGTTTGGGCGCAGGTCGACCATCTGTGCGAAGACAGTCAAGAGTTAGCTCAAGAATGGTTGAACGAATTGGGCATAGCGGTAACCCCGGGAATCGACTTTGATCCCGAACAGGGACATCGGTTTATTCGATTTTCTTTCGCCGGTTCAACCCAAGAGACACGCGACACAGTGGAGAAACTGGTTCAGTGGTCCGCCAACCGCTAGCTGCAAAACTCAGTCGATTGCGAGTATGGATACTTGTTGGGTTAATCGCGTTAGTTATGACATGTTGGCTGATATGGGCACTCGGACTTATTTTGGCCTAGTCGTCTTAGTCAAAAGTTCTTAGTTCGTTCGGGAAGAACCACTCAAGAACCAAGGCGTCATCCACCGTCACTCTTTCGTCGCCACAGCATTCGGCGTCACATTCATCTTCGGTTCAAACTTTCCTACTTCAACGTCACGGATGTCAGCGACAAAGATTTGCCGTAGGTCTTCGCGGCACGAACCGCACGGACCATAAAACTGTTCCAACACTTGTTCTGAACAACGGGGGCATTCGAATTCAAGGTTTTCGTCGCTATTGCTCATCGTCGCATAGTGCCATCATCAGTCTGATGCCCGCTTCGAAGGTGAGCTCGCCGGTAACGAGACTCAGTTCTAGCTGCAGCTATTTCTTCTGGGCTCAGTTGGTTAACCCAGACTTCGAGCCAGAGATCTACTGATCTGCTGGAGGTTGTGGGCAGCCTGGATCTTTCGACCAACTTCCGAACTGTTGGCCGTGTTAGCCGCCTCCATGTAAACATCCAATGAGTCAACCCAATTGATCATCGCGTACATGCCAGTGAACTGGCCACCGGCGACGACTTGAGCCCACACGCAACCATTCGATCCTTCGCTCAACATCGCCCACATAGTGTCAATGTTCGCAGACGCGGTTTCATCGTCGGTTGGGTCGGCAGTAAACATGACCGTCGAAACGTACTTCCCATCCCGAGATCCTCGTTCGGTGATGGTTCTAGCCAGGCTCCGTCGCTGAGCAGCAAAACCGCAGCTTTGGTACAACGACATGATCTCTGTATCGGAGTTGGCAGCCGCTAACCCATCCATGGCCTGATCAATTGAGTCCCACTGAAATGAGATGTTGACTTCACCAGCACGTTCTCCACCAAGCATCACCTGGCTTATGGAGGCCCCAAGTTGGCCCTGTTCCATCACTCGGTCACGACCCCAGTCATGCCACGCGGAAACGAAAGTGTCGAGGTCGGTCGCCCGTGCAGCGAGAACTGTTGAATAAGTCATGTTTGTTTCTACCTTGTGTCGTTAACTCGCACCGTTCTAGCACTTCTCGGCCTCGACCGGCCCTGCAACTATTCCTTATTTAGGTGACCGTCTCGCAGCTATATGGCTGTTAAGGCGATCGACAAACTCACCAGTAAAGACCATCCACAGGTCATGTTCGTTTAAAGTTTTCGTCGCTGTTGCTCATCGTCGCATAGTCACATCTCAAGTGCTGTAATTGGGGAATGGAGCGAGAATGACCAGAGATCTCTTGGTCCAACTATGTTTAGAGCAACCTCAGGCAATAGAGGATTTCCCTTTCGGTGAGCACGTATCTGTGTTCAAAGTCGGTGGCAAAATGTTTGCTTTACTTCCGTTCGGTTCCGAGACCGTTTCAGTGACAGTCAAATGTGACCCAGGTAAAGCTGAATCCCTTCGCCAAAAATATTCAGCTGTTCGGGCTAGCAATTTTCACAAAAAGCATTGGAACCGTGTGTTCCTTGATGGATCCATTCCTTTGAAGGAGGTTCAGGAATGGATTGAAGATAGCTACGACCTGGTGGTCGATAACTTGCCTAAAACCTTGCGGTCACGTTTGCAGCAGGAGATCAGAAATCTCGGCGACTGACTTTCTCGCAACTCTTCGTTTTGATTTGTGACCGTTCCATCATTCTCAAAATAGAAGCACCCCCGCCTTTACAGCGGGGGTGCTTCTGTTCACCTGAGATGAAGTTCTAACGAAGACCGTTAGGACTTGATTGCGCGAGGACCGGCACGCACACCGACAGGCCGGATGGTCCGGGTTGGAGTCGCCACCTCTTTGATAATTCTCAAAGGAAGCTTCCTCCCAAGTTGGCAGGCCGCCTCAGCGCCCGACCACCTCCAGAGTCCTCTTAAGTATTGGCATTGTGTGGACCACCTCCTTTCTCTGGTGCCCCGATGGTGACACAAACTTCGTGGAGTTAGGTGGCACGAATGTGCCGTGGTCATCTGAGTCGAAATTATTTCACGGCATTACGAATCGCCAGCGCCACTGCTTCTGT
>SGYJ01000091.1 GCA_004214275.1 Acidimicrobiales bacterium
CTAAACGACCACCTACGGCAAGGTGGTCTTCGTCGACATCGAATTCGACCTGGCGTTGCCACATCTCTCGATGCGGAACGGTGGCGATGACGTCAATGAGATCAGGGGCGGTCTCTCCGCAAATTATGTGTGTGTCGTCGGAGATGATGCCTGCTTTTTCTCTGGCGACATCAGTAAGTGTCGGGCCGATGATTTCTAGATGGTCTGGGCCGATATTGGTGATTACTGCGACCTGGGCATCAATAACGTTTGTGGCATCCCACCTACCACCCATTCCGACTTCGATGACGTTGACGTCTACTGCCGTGGCGGCAAACCAGTTATACGCGGCGGCGCATAGAACTTCGAAATAACTCGGTGGTTGACCCGTTGCTTCTACCACCCATGGTTCGACTTGAGCGATCTCCGACAGCGCTAGGGTCATCGATTCGTCATCAAGAGGTTCGTTGGCGATCGTGATGCGATCGTTGACGCGGTCGATATGAGGCGAGGTGTAGCTGCCGACATCAAGTCCGGTTGCGCTGATGAGCTCCACCAACATTCGTGATGTGCTGCCTTTGCCGTTTGTTCCCGTGATGTGGATGGCGGGAATGTCACGTTGAGGGTTCCCGAGGAGTTCCATCAACAGATTCATTCGTTCTAGCGAAGGATGAGTTGTTTCATCTCTCCCCAGGTGTTGTTCAAGGTTGTAATGCCCTTGGAGCCACTGCACCGCCTCGTCGTAGGTGCGCAGGGGTTTCGATGTGTTATCTGTTGCGCTTTGGCGGTTTCTTGTCCGCTTAGGAAGCCTGGCGTTCGCCACCGCTGTCATCCCTGCGTGGCACCAGGGTCGGGTTTACCTTGTCGAGCACGACATCTCGGTCGATGATGCATCGAGCGATGTCTTCCCTACCTGGAACCTCGTACATGACGCCTAGTAGGACCTCTTCAAGGATCGCGCGCAACCCACGTGCTCCTGTGTTGCGGAGAATGGCTTGATCAACGACCGCCGTAATTGCTTCGTCGGTGAATTCGAGTTCGACACCGTCAAGTTCGAACATACGTTGGTACTGCTTTATCAGTGCATTACGGGGTTCTAGGAGAATGCTGGTTAGCGCTGCATGGTCGAGTTCATCTACGACTCCTACGACCGGGAGACGACCGATGAATTCGGGAATGAGTCCGTACTTTTGGAGGTCTTCGGGCAGGACTTCGGGTAAGAGTTCAAGATTGGCTCTTTCGTTGACCGATTTGACGTCTGCACCGAACCCGACTGCTCGATGGCCTATCCGGTCAGCGATAACTCGTTCTAATCCGTCGAAGGCGCCGCCACAGATAAACAGAACGTTGCTTGTGTCTATTTGGAGGAACTCTTGGTGTGGGTGTTTGCGTCCGCCTTGGGGTGGTACCGATGCTTGGGTTCCTTCGAGAATTTTGAGAAGTGCTTGTTGAACACCTTCACCGGACACATCTCGCGTTATTGAAGGGTTTTCAGCTTTACGAGCAACTTTGTCGATCTCGTCGATGTAGATAATGCCGGTTTCGGCTCTCTTCACATCGTAATCGGCGGCCTGGATGAGTTTGAGTAAAATATTTTCAACATCTTCGCCCACATACCCGGCTTCGGTGAGCGCTGTGGCGTCAGCCATAGCGAAGGGCACGTTCAGCATGCGAGCCAATGTTTGGGCCATCATCGTTTTCCCACACCCTGTGGGGCCGATCAGCATGATGTTGGATTTGGCAATTTCGACGTCTGATTCGAGGCTTTGCCCGAATTGCACCCGTTTGTAGTGGTTGTAGACGGCGACCGAGAGTATTTTCTTGGTTCGTTCTTGTCCGATGACATATTCGTTGAGAAAGCCGAAGATCTCAGAGGGCTTGGGAACTTCGTCGAAGCTGACTTCGCTAGTGTCGGCCAGTTCTTCTTCAATGATTTCGTTGCATAGATCAATGCACTCATCGCAGATGTAGACACCTGGGCCGGCAATAAGCTTTTTGACTTGTTTCTGAGATTTTCCGCAGAAGGAGCACTTGAGTAGCTCCCCGCCCTCTCCGAATTTCGCCACGTTACCAATACCTCGTTCTGGTTATTCGACCCAACTTGGATCGATAGCCGTTTGCTAAGGATGGCACAGTCGGGTCAGAACGAGGGGACGTTCCAAGGTAAACGCTGTGCTGCCTTGTGCATTGCTGGTTGTTTGGGGTATGAGATGAGAGTACCGAGTGATTTTGCTTATGGATAGCAGAATTATCAGGCAGCTCGTATTGGCCCATCTTCCGCCACTTCGCGGCTATCAATCACGTCGTCGATAATTCCATACTCTTTGGCTGCTTCTGCGTCCATGATGAAGTCTCTGTCGGTGTCGGTGTGGATGCGTTCGAGGTCTTGACCGGTGTGGTGAGCCAAGATTCCTTCGAGGAGGCCTCTCATCCTGTCGATTTCTCGGGCGGCGAGTTCGATGTCTGTGGCTTGTCCCATGGCCTGACCGTAGGGCTGGTGAAGGAGAACTCTTGCGTGTGGAAGAGCCATTCGTTTTCCTGGAGTACCTGCTGCTAGGAGAACCGCGGCGGCGGAGGCTGCTTGGCCGAGGCAGATGGTTGTGATGTCGTTTCGGATGTATTGGCTCGTGTCGTATATGGCGAACAAAGCGTTGATATCGCCACCGGGTGAGTTGATGTAAATGTTGATGTCCCGATCGGGGTTTTCTGATTCGAGATGGATCATTTGAGCGCACACCAGGTTGGCAATTGTGTCGTCGATGGGGGTTCCCAAGAAGATGATGTTTTCTTTGAGTAGGCGGGAATAAAGGTCGTAGGCGCGCTCTCCTCGGTTGGTTTGTTCTACGACTGTGGGGACTAGGTAGTTCTGTGGGTCAATGCTCACTGTTCCTCATCCTTTTCTGAATCGTCTTCGGGTTGTGGTTCGCCTGTGTCAACCGTAGCGCTGTCGACCTGTTCATCTGAGTCGGATTCGGTCAAGTCGGGAAGTTCCATGTCTTCGCGGTCGATGGTATTGCCATCTTCGTCCATCAGTTTGACTTCAGCGACCAGCCATTCGAGTGCTTTTCTTTTCCCAATTTCAGCTTCGATGGGGCCGAGTCCATCACCGTGGTCTTCGATTTGGTGTCTGAGATCATCAACGGATGTCTGAAATTGTTCAGCCATTCGTTCCAGTTCTTCTTCTATGTCATCTTCGTTGACTTCGATGGCTTCTTTCACAGCTATTGAACGGAGGGCTAGGTCGACCTTTGCTGATCTTTCAGCTGCTTCACGTAATTCTTCGGTGAATGACTCTGGGTCCTGTCCAGTCATTTGCATCCAGGTTTCGAGATTCATTCCCTGCCCTTGGAGTCGCATGGCTAGTTGTTGTAATTGTTCGGACATTTCCCCGTTGACCATCGAATCTGGTACTGACTCTTCGACAAGTTCAGCGAGTGCCGTCGCCGTGTTTTCTCTCATGGCTGCGTTTGCTTGGAAGATCCGCATCATTTTCATTCGTTGGATGGTTTCGGATCTGAGTTCTTCGACAGAGTCGTGTTCGGTGTTTTCCTCGACCCATTCATCATTTAGTTCGGGGAGAACTTCTTCTTTGACGGCTTGGACCTTGATTGCGAAGTCGATTGTGACGTCTTCTTGCACGGGATGACTAGCACTGAACTCAAGTTCGTCTCCAGCTGTTGCTCCTTCAAGCTGTTCATCTACCTCTTCGACTATCCCGCCGCTACCTACTGCGTAGAGGTAGTCATCGGCGGTAAGTCCTGGGAGCGCTTCACCGTCGACTGTTCCTTGGATGTCGATGGATACTTGGTCACCTGAAGCTGCTGGCCGTTCGACGTCGATCAGTTCCGCCGATTGACGTCGCTGGACATCGAGTTGTTCTTGTACTTCTTCGTCACTTGGGGTTGGTTTGGTTACTTCGACTTCGAGGTCCGCGTAACCGCTCACTGAAATCGTGGGGCGAGTCTCTACAACGGCTTCAAAAGAAACTGGACCACTCTCTTCTCCCCCTGTCAGAGATAGGTCTGGTGCAGCTATGACGTCGACCGCTTCTGATCTGACTGCGTCAGCGTAGTAGCCGGGAATCGCGTCTTCGAGGGCTTGCGCTCTTGCGTATTCTGTCCCTATGTGGGATTCGAGCACTGGGCGAGGAACCTTGCCTTTTCGAAATCCTGGGACTCGAACTTCCTTGGCGATTTTTCGGAAGGCTTGTTCAATGGCTTCTTCGAAGGTTTCCTGATCAACTTCGACGGTCAATTTGACTCTGGGGCCGAAGGTACGCTCCTGTGTTTCGTCAGCGCCATCGGTGATTTCTTCGTCTGAGTTTTCGACGATTTCGAGATCTGCGGGGTCAACTGTTGTAACGGTGGTCTTCACAAGCGCGAAATTCTATCGGGGTGGTGGTCCGTGTCCCCTATTGCGGGGTTGAGTTCTGGTTGGAGCGGGCGACGAGAATCGAACTCGCATCATCAGCTTGGAAGGCTGGGGTTCTAGCCATTGAACTACGCCCGCGGATGTGGTCAGGCTACCGTGAGATCAGCTTGACTACAGGTCGAATGGTAAGTCAGTAACTGTCGCTGGACGCCACCCGTTCGGGGTTTCTACCTGCAATTTGGTGCCGGGGAGGTTGTGTGGCACTTCAATGATGGCCAATCCCAGGTTTTGTTTGTACCGAGGTGAGTGGGCAATGTCTCGAGTTTCGCCTGCGCGGCTGCCGTTGGGATTTTGTAGTCCAACTGGTTGGGGGTTTGGATTGAGTGGCTCTCCGTCGATGAGTAACCCTTTCAATTCTCTGGTGGGGCCTTGTTCTCGTTTGGCGAGGAGCGCCTTTTTTCCGACGAAATCGTGTTCAACCCCGAGGTCAACGTAATCCCCTATTGCTGCTTCGAAGGGGTCGCTGTCGGGGTCTGTGTCAGATCCCCACGCGAGTAGAAAGTTTTCGATACGTTCGGCGTAGTTGGGTGCTCCTACGCGGATGCCATGTGGTTCTCCTGCCGCCCAGATCAGGTCCCATAGCTGCTCGCCTTTGTTTCCATCTTCTAGGAACAATTCGAATCCACCTTGTTTGCTCCAGCCAGATCGGCACACGACCAATGGGATTCCTTCATGGTTGATTCGTTTGAAGTGAAAGAACTTAAGTTCGCGGACCCATTCTCCGAATACTGCGGCAACGGTGTCTGTGGCTCTCGGGCCTTGCACGGCTAGTGGTGAAACATCTGGTTCGATTATTTCGACGTTGTCTTCGCGTTCGCCGCTAATTGCGCGGACCCATAGAAGGATGTCTGAGTCGGCGATGGAGAACCAGATGGTGTCCTCATCAACTCTGAGCGCGACCGGGTCGTTAATAAGGCGTCCTTGGTGATCGCAGAGCGGAGCATATTTTGCTACGCCTATTTTCAGTTGGGATAAATCTCGTGCACTGATGTACTGGCACAGTTTGAGAGCGTCTGGTCCTTGCACTTGAACTTGACGTTGGCAGCCGACGTCCCACAGGGCGACGCGTTGCGTTAGTGCTTCATAGTCCGCTTCAGGGTCTTCAGTGGCCAATGGGAGAACCATGCGGTTGTAGACGGTTGCTGTTTGCATTCCAGCGGCTTCTGATTTTCGATAGAACGGCGAGAATCTGACTCTGGGTCCTTGAGCAAGTTGCATGCTCCGCAACCTATCCGTTGGTTTTGCCCAGATTTAACGCCGATTGAAAAAGTTCAGGTGACCGCGGTCGACTATGCGTTCCAGAAATTCGGGTTTGTAGGCCGATTCGGGGTCTTCGCGGACTAGTTCGTCAATCGCAGCTGCGTCATCACCGACCAGGATTCGCCAACGGTTTTCCCGTATTGCGTTGAGGATGATCTCCGAGGCTTGTTCTGCGGTTGTGGGGGCTTCGTCTCGGAAACGTTCGCCTTGCAATGTGGCCAGGTTGGTGAGGTCAGCGTCGGTCATCTGGTCCACATCAGCTCCTCGCTCTGCAAGGTTCTTTCGGAGTCGTTCTAAGTCTGGTCCGCCGTGGGCAGCGGTACTGTTGAGACCTATTTCTGTTCCTATATGGCCCGGCATTACAACGTGGGCAGTTACGTGAGGGGCGTGGAGCTGCAGGTCAATGTTGAGTGCTTCGGTGAAGCCTTTGACCGCGAATTTTGCGGCGCAATAAGCGGTATGAGGTACCTGTGGACCTACGGTCGCCCAGAATCCGTTGATGCTGCTTGTGTTAACCAGGTGACCCTCATCGCTTTGAACCAGCAGCGGTAGGAAGGCGCGACTTCCGTAGTACACGCCGTACCAACAGACGTCGAAGGTTTTTTCCCACGCCATCCGATCTTCGTCGGTGACGAAGCTGCCTCCGCCACCGATTCCAGCGTTGTTGAAAACCAGGTCGAGGTGTTCAACTCCATGCCGAGCCTGGAGCTGTTCACGAAAGGCCAGCACGTCAGCTTCATCGGCTACATCGCACACATGGGAGGTGAGACGGACTGTATGGGTGGTTTCTGCGAGCGCGAGCTCTTCAGTTTTTGCCATGTTGTCGGGATTGATGTCGCACATCGCGACGTGACATCCATTCGCTGTTAGCCGGCGAACGAGCTCGCGTCCCATGCCGGTTCCGCCGCCGGTAACAACCGCCATTTTTCCGCCAAAATTTTCCATTACCGCCTCCTTGGAATGTTCCATCGTTCCAGTTGATCGCCGTGTCCGCCACTTGATAATTGAGTGAGGAGTCCATTTTCAGGGTTTAGATGCGTGAAGTCTTTGGCTT
>SGYJ01000092.1 GCA_004214275.1 Acidimicrobiales bacterium
GACGGTCCTTCCAGCTCCGACGCGGTTCCCGTATTTAGCAATGGCACGGTCGTAGGCGGGTCGAATTCCGTTCGCTTCATCAATAGCAGCGTGAAGATCTGGGTCATGACGCGGTGGCATTGGACAAGCCATTACTTCAGTCCCATCATCAACAATACTCACGTCGTATTCAACGAAAATTGGTTCTGGACTATCTAACAGTTCCAACGCCTTGCTCAGCACTCGGTGTTGAAATTCTGAGTCGGAGGGAACTCCTAGAGGCCGCCCAAGAGGAAAGTCACACCAAAGCCCTCGAGGAGGCGCGGTTGCTTCTATCTGATTTTTTATCGAGCCTAGGGCGATGGTCGCGATGCCCTCCGCTTCGAAAATGTGTGCGAGCGTACTCACGGTACGCGTGCAAAGCGGTCAAACAGGAGTGAGTAAGACAACGTCGACGTCTTGCTCCTTCAAAAATTTCGCTCCTGCCGGGCCACTATCCATTCTTATGGCCGACAAATCAAACTGGTTACCCGCATAAGCCAGGTGTTCATCGGCGACGGAACCGATCGTTCCTTGAGCGGCCAATTCATCTAAGCGGTCTATTGGAAAGACAGTGTTGATGTCTAAGGCGAACCCTGTCGCGTCAAAATTTGGACTCCAATGCCCCATTACGTAGTCACGGGGCTGAGATTTCAACACTCGATACCCGGTATCCGTAGGGGAAAAGTCTTCGTCCTCGGGGTGGTGAAGCGAAGCCGAGGTAACGATCGCTACCTTTGCCTCGTTTAACGGAACCGGAGTTGTAAAAGCTGTCTCTTCGAACTCGACCCCGTCAAGATTGGCCGTCATTGCCTTAACATCGCTATCTGCCATAGCTCAGAAGGCTACGCCAGTTGGTGAGTACTTGCAGACCTGTTCATCTTCGATCGGTTGATAGGACTGCTACGCCTGCAATAACCAAAAGTCCCCCCACCATCTCGGCTGTACCTAATCGATCCCCTACCAGCAGCCAACTGAAGAGGACCCCAAAAAAAGGAGTTAGGTAAGCAACAGCGGCTCCCTGTATGGCGGGGGCTCGACGCAATACGCTAGCGAAGAGATAGAAGGTGACCGCTAGGGAGGGGATTCCTGCGTACAACAGCGGTATGGTCAGTCCCCAATTGAGTGAGGTGTCCGACCAGTCTTCGAAAAATGGAACTGCTGTATGTAAACAGACGGCCGAAAACGTGATCTGCAAAGCGACCAGCATCAGGGGACTGATTTCTAAGGCTCCCGGTAGCCGTTTGTTTAAGACTGCTCCCGCAGCCCAACTGATACTCGAAATGAGTGAGAACACTATTCCCAGGGTGGTGTTGCCTGAGCCCAAGGCGGGAATTGCTAGGAATACTGCTCCAAGGAGGCCAATCAACAAACCGAAATAGCCTCGCTGACCGGGGAACTCGGCTATGACTACGACCGCGATGATTGCGGTAAATAGCGGCATGGTTGCAGACAGCATTGCTGACAAGCCTGGGGACAACCGCGAGATTGCCAGCACCAGAAATCCGCTAGACACGGTGGTGATAGAAAGCGAAATCCACCAGACTGCTACCCATTGTTGCCGGGTCTGTGGAAGCCGTTCTCCGCGGATGAATGCGACCGCAAGAAGGACCGGAGCGCCAACGGTTGTTCGAAGAGCGGCTAGGGCTAAGGGTGTGGTGTGGTCCAGCGCCCTTTTCATAACTGAGTAGTTGAGACCAATTAGCAGTGCAATCAGAACGACTAGGCCGACCGTGACCCTATTGGAGGCCTGTACAGACTTTGGATGAGCTCTGCGGTAGCGGTTCACCCTCCCTCAAGAAGATCCATTGATCTCCGGCGAAGACGACGCATGCCCTTAAGCCATCGATCGGGATCTGATGCTTTTCGTTCTGTATAGGTTTGCACCTCGGGGTGCGACAGGATCAGAAACTCTTCGTTCCTCAGCGCCTCGGTGATCTTGTCTGCAACAAAGTCGGCTTCCACTATCCCGTCGGTGCCACCATCGCCAAGTTGTTGCGGTGCCATAGCAGTGTTGACTCCCTGAGGACACAAAACCGAAACCCGTATGCCGTCGTCTCCGTGTGTGATTGCCAGCGTTTCAGCCAGTTTGATACACGCCGCTTTCGTGACCGAATAGGGCGCTGAACCAACGGCGGCAAGAAGACCTGCCGCGCTCGCTGTATGGACTAGATAACCCTCACCACGCGCTGTCATCGATGGCAGGACAGCACGCGCTGCGTACACATGTGACATTACGTGTAACTCCCACTGTGACTGCCATGCATCGTTCGGAGCTTCTACACCGCCCTCTGCTCCCGCTCCGGCGTTAGAGAAGAAGATGTCGACCGGCCCAATCGTTGTTTCAGTTTCTTCAACTAGCTCGCTCACAGCTTCTTCATCAGTAACGTCAAGCCCAACACCGACACAACCCAATTCTGCCGCTACTGAAAGTGCTGCTTCGGCGTTGTAATCAGCTACCACTACTTGTCTGGCGCCCTCTGAAATCCATTTGCGGGCCGTCGCCGATCCGATGCCGCCACCGCCACCGGTGATAATTGCTACGCGATCTTTAATCTCCATGTCTTGAACCTAGATCGCCCAAGCAACCGGTTGCTTAACTTTCGGCAACTCCGTTTTCGGTTCTCATCGCCGCGTAAGCCACCTCATCTGCTTTCGCAGCACCTAGAAACCTGCCAGGGCTCGCTCCATCAACGTGACCCATGATCCCCTTGTACAAGGTGAAACCGCACAAAGAAGCCAACCGTTCGGGCATCTCTATAACGTCTTCGGGGGAAAGGCTGTAGTACTGATTTTGTTGCTGCCGCAGATAGCCCTGACAATATTGGACACTGATTCCCAAACGCCAGTCGTCTTGTGTCGTGTTAGCTCCACCACAGTGCCATGTTCCACCGTTGACTATCAAAATTGAACCAGCTTCCATTTCAGCCGGTATGTGCTCTACTTCTTCGCCTTTACGGGGTTCATGATCAAACTTGTGAGAGCCCGGAACTATCCGGGTAGCCCCGTTCTCAGCTGTAAAGTCAGTCAACGCCCAGATGGTTGTCACCATGAACGGAATTCGGGGCCTGCTGACGCTCACTAATCCATCATCGCTATGCAACCCTTGATGAACTTCTCCCGGGCCTATATGCATACAGGTAGTACCAGACAAGAGACACTCTTCGTCCAGGAGATGTTCGGCGAAGGGAAGCACGTTGGAATGGGTAGGGAGCTTCCAGAAAACCCGGTCTTTGGCCAACAAGTTGTACATGCGTTTAGTGGCGAAACCCTCAGCTCGATTTCCCCGAGGCTGCACATCAAACTCTTCTTCGAGGTGCGCTACTGAGTTCGTCAACTCTTTGATCAAATCCGGATCAATGGCGTTTTCTACAATGCAGTAACCCTGCTCTTCTATGCAGTCGAGATAACCAGACAATGTCGCTGTATCCATACAACGATTCTTACAGCTTGAGGACACCGTTCGCACTTTCCTGCGAGACTGGGCGCTATGACTGCGGCATCACCACCCAGGCGGATGATGCTAAACGCATTCACGATGAACTGTGTGAGCCACATCCAACAAGGCATGTGGACCAGGGGTGACACTCGCCAAACTGAGTTCAATTCCTTGGAACCTTGGTTGGAGTTAGCACGCATTGCTGAGAAGGGCTGTCTGGACACTATTTTTCTTGCTGACGTAATCGGTCTTTACGACAACTACAAAGGCGGAGCAAGCACCTCGTTCCAGGAGGCAATGCAGGTACCAGTCAATGACCCGATGCTTCTTATTCCTGCCATGGCTTCAGTGACAGAACATCTCGGTTTTGCTTTTACTAGTTCTGTGTTGCAGGCACATCCGTTTACTTTTGCCCGTCAACTTTCGACTTTGGATCACCTGACCGAAGGTCGAGTCGCCTGGAATGTTGTTACTTCGTATTTGCCCAACGCCGGCAGCAACCTTGGTTTCGATGGTTTACCGTCACACGAAGAACGGTATTCGCGAGCTGAGGAATATTTGGAGGTCATATACAAGCTTCTAGAGGGAAGTTGGGCCGATGACGCCGTAGTTAATGACTCAGAGCGTCGTGTTTACGTGGAACCCGATCGGGTTCGCGAGATCAATCATCACGGCCACTATTTTCAGGTAGCTGGGCCTCATCTGTCCTCGCCTTCCGTGCAGCGAACACCGGTGATATTCCAGGCCGGGATGTCAGAACGTGGACGAACATTCGCTGCTCGGCAGGCAGAGTGCATTTTCGTTGTGGGCTCTTCGCGTAGTGGAGAAGCGATAGCCGCGGACCTACATCAACGAACTCACTTATGTGGAAGATCTAGCGCGGACGTCAAATTGATTGGTGGGGTGGCTCCCATCGTCGGGGGGACAGAAGCTGAAGCCTTGGCCAAGCGCGCGGAGTACGAAGAAAGCCTCTCGGTTGAAGCCGGTTTAGCTCACATAAGCGGAAACCTCGGTGCGGACCTCGGTGATATTGACCCGGATCAACCACTAGAGACCTTTCAGACAGAGCGAGTTCAAGGATTCATAAAGAATCTCTTGGATTCAGCAGCACCTGGAACGAGAACCATGGGCGATTTGATTAAGTCGAATTTAGCCGGGGCTTGGCTGACTGGCTCAGCTGAACAGGTCGCAGATGAGTTGGAGAGACGCTTTAACGCTGGGCTAGATGGTTTCAACCTGACCTACACGGTCACGCCGGGAACTTTCGTCGACTTCGTCGAAGGAGTAGTGCCTATCCTCCAAGAGCGAGGGCTCACTCAAAGCGAATACGTTGCAGGAAGTCTGCGAAAGAAGCTATTTGGACAAGATCGCCTTCCATCAAGCCACCCTGCCGCGGCTTTTCGCTTTTGATTCAAGAATCGGCCCTACTCGCCTTTACCGCTCTGCCGAGCCAGAAATGTCGCTAGAACCGACAGGACAAGCATTGAGGCCCAAGCTGTTTCATACCCTCCGGTTACGTCGGCGGCCAGGCCAGTGAAGAACCCCCCGATAGTCAAACCGACCATAAAGCCCATTACAACGCGACCACTAGCTCGACCAGATTTTTGCTGCGGTACACCGACAATCACGTACAACATCGCGACCGCATTCCAAGCATTTAAGCCCACCGCGGAAAGCACCGCGACCGGCCACATGATCCAAGAACCCACTGCCACCGCAATCAAAAGCATGGCCATGACAAGCGCTGTCAACGAGGACTGGACCGCTAAAGCGACGGGGGGTTTTATTCGGTGTTCTGCGAGATGAGCCCAAATGATTCGAGTACCTATTGCGATCCCTCCGGGGAGACCCGCTACAAGGCCAGCCGTCACATTTGACATGCCCAACGCGTTTTCTGCGAAAAGAACTGTGTAGCGCCCTACCCCTCCAACAACACATCCCATGCATAGGGCGTATAGCGCCAGTAGCGAGACAGAACGCGGGAGGTCGGTTGTGGATGAGGTCTCGGAAATTCTCGGGTTTGGCAGCACTCGCTCCCGGCTGTCAGGGAGAGCTACAGCAGTTAGGACAGCAGCTAACAGTGCTGCGACGGCATAAAGCCCTATAGCAACCCGCCAGTTGAGCCAAATACTCAATGCGGGAAGTGTGAATCCTCCTAACAGGATTCCCAGTTGGACTCCTGATTGTTTGATGCCCGTCATAGTTCCTCTACGACCAGGAGCAGCTCGTTCTCCAACCAGTTTGTTGGTTGCTGGGTTACAAGCTCCCTGACCGTAACTCGAGACAAATAGGCCGAGGATCAGAACCGAAGCCGAGGTCGCGCAGGCCAGGATTAACAGACCAACACCCGACGAAATCAGCACTAGCACACAAGACCACTTTCCTCCGTAGCGGTCACTGAACCGACCGGAAGGAGGAGCAAACACGGCACCAAAGAGTGTGTTCACACCGACGCCGGCTCCAAACAGGGTGAGCGACATTTTTAAATCTTCAGCTAGAGCGTTAGCCACCACAGCAGTTCCGACAATCGGAAAAGCACCTAGGGCCATTGTCGACACCAGAACTGCGATCAGCACCACCGTGTCCAACGGTGTCGATGAATTAGTTGAATCATCAGGCACCGGCACAGCTTGCACCCTACGCTGATCCGCTATGTCCAAGCGTCAGGTTCTTATTCCTCTCACCGCTTACGAAAGAATCCACTCTCGACTTGAGAGTTTGCCTCACGAGTTCGAGGTCATCTGTTGGTCGTCCTCCGGAGTTACTCACGCGGATGGGTCAGCAGTAGCTGAGTCGGACTACCAACCTCAGGTGGCCTGGATACCAATCGATTTGTTGTTTGCGGTGGCCTCGACTGGCATGGCTGCATCTGACTTTGTTCTTTTCGCTAAGGATTTAGTTGAATCTAGAACTGTCAAGTGGGTTCAGTCTTGCCTTGCGGGCGCGGATGCTCCACCCCTTCAAAAGATCCTTTCTGCGGGAATTCGCCTCAGTAATAGCGATTCGCCCAATGCGGGAGTAGCGGAGTACACGATGGCAGCGATCATGAACGTCGTGCATGGCTGGAGTGAGCGCACGGACGATCAGAGAAATGGTCATTGG
>SGYJ01000093.1 GCA_004214275.1 Acidimicrobiales bacterium
GGCCCTTTGGTTTGATTAAGTGAGTGAGGGAGAGTGACCTGCCCTATTTGATGCGACTTGCCCCGTAACATAGAGATCCGTGAATAATCGAAATGACGCAGGTCGAAGAGGCCCCAGGCCCCCGGCGGGCAACAAAGGGCGTGGTAGAGGTGGCCCACCTCGTTCAACCAATGATCGCGGTAAAGGATCCAGAAGTGACCGGCCCGATAGAGGTTCTGGTAACCCACTGAGGGGCCCAGGAGTTGAGAAACCTGAACGCCATTTCGGTAAGAAGGCGCGGGGCTCACAATGGGGAGGTGTGGCTCGTCGCGGGGCACACAACGCAAGTATCGATCCAGGAGGTCCTCGTCCCCAATCTGATGAGGTCGGCCCGCCTCCGACTCGAGACGGTGACAAGTGGGAACGTCATGAAACTAAGTCTCGGACCACTCGCCCGAACCGGAAAAGAACCACAGGCGCAAAAGTCGAACTCGATCCTACCCACACTCAAAACCTTCCCAAAGTAGAGCGTGACCGCCTATTGCGAAGAGTCGGTGAAGCAGGGGAACATTTCCTAGCCGATCGCTTCGGTGAAGTCGATGACATCCTGCGGCCGATAATCAAAAAGTACCCTCAAATCCCTGAACTGCATGAGCTATACGGGCTTACGCTCTATCGACTTGGGAGATGGAGTGATGCATTGGAACGGCTCCAACATTTCACAGATGTCACTGGCGACGTTGACCAGTTCCCAGTCATGGCTGATTGTTACCGAGCACTCGGCGAGGTGCAGTCAGTCCGAAAACTTTGGGACGAATTACGAGTAGCTGGCCCCGAAGCAGAAATAATCACCGAAGGGCGCATAGTCATGGCTGGCACCCTGGCCGACACTGGAGATGTAGCCGGCGGGATACGGCTACTCGAGCGAGGACCAATAAAAACTAAAAAGCCGCGAGATCATCACGTACGCCTTTGGTACGCGCTGGCAGACCTTTATGAACGAGCGGGTGATCATCAGCGAGCCCGTCGTGGTTTCGAACGAATACAACAGGTCGAACCGGGATATGCAGATGTTGCCGATCGACTTAGTTCGCTGTCATAGCCACCGGTATCCAGTCGCCGAAATTCTAGAGCCGGCCTCAACCTTTTTTCGATCTGGCGCGGCTACGATTTACTGCGGTCCGAATACCGTAATTTGAACCACTAATCAGCTACCTAAGGAGTCGTGCCGTGAGCCTCGACATCGAAGGTTTACTTGGAGATCAAGCGACCTATCTTCTCGACCATAAGTGCGAGACGATTGCCCAAGATCTACTTACCCTTCCGGGTCCGGACTTCGTTACCGAAGTTCTGTCTGTAACCGACCGATCGCCTCAGGTGATGCGAAATATGCAAGCTTTGTTCAACAGCGGAAGACTTGCCGGTTCCGGGTATGTGTCGATTCTGCCCGTTGATCAGGGAATAGAACATTCAGCAGCTGCGTCTTTCGCACCCAACCCCATATATTTCGATCCAGCCAACATTGTCGAGCTCGCCATCGAAGGGGGATGCAACGCAGTAGCAACTACTTTCGGGGTGTTGGGCGCCATCAGTAGAAAATATGCGCATCGGATTCCTTTCATCTGCAAGTTGAACCACAACGAGTTGCTCACTTACCCAGCTACTTATGACCAAATAATGTTTGGTTCGGTAGACCAGGCACACGAGTTGGGTGCTGCTGGAGTCGGGGCCACGATTTACTTCGGGAGTGAGGAAAGCGGCCGTCAGATCAAAGAGACCGCTGAGGCCTTCGAAAGGGCACACCAGTTAGGGATGTTCACGGTGTTGTGGTGCTATCTGCGAAACAGCGCAATAGATACCGAAGACCAAGATAATCACGTAGCCGCTGATGCCACCGCACAAGCGAATCACATTGGCGTCACCATCGAAGCTGACATCATCAAGCAGAAGCTGCCAGAAAATAACGGCGCCTTTAACCTTGTAAAAGGATTCGGGAAGACTCACCCGGACGTCTACGAAAAGTTGACTTCTGACCACCCGATTGATCTTTGTCGATGGCAAGTAGCTAACTGTTACATGGGCAGAATTGGGTTGATCAACAGTGGTGGCGCTAGTTCCGGGTCAACCGATATGGCTGAAGCTGTCATGACCGCCGTAATCAACAAGCGAGCCGGTGGCCTTGGTCTCATATCTGGGCGCAAGGCTTTCCAGCGGCCTATGCAAGAAGGCGTCGATCTCTTGAACGCCATTCAAGAGGTCTACCTCAATCACTCAATCACAGTGGCCTGAGTCAGTCAGATGAACTGCGCGTCCTTTGGCGAGTATTTGTCTCTCAACACGTATAAAGTTCGGCTTTGGACGACCACCATCCCCTGGGAGGGTCAGTGACCGATACTGCACCCCGAGAACTACCTCTGCAAGAACTTGCCGAGGTGATCATTCGATTCGCTGGAGACTCCGGCGACGGCATGCAATTAACCGGTGATCAGTTCACCAGTATTTCTGCTGCCCTAGGTAACGACCTGGCGACGTTGCCAGAATTTCCAGCCGAGATTCGCGCGCCTCAGGGAACACTCGCCGGTGTGTCGGCTTTCCAGGTCCGCATATCTGATTTCGCTATTACGACCCCCGGTGATGCACCGACTGTCTTGGTAGCGATGAACCCGGCTGCTCTGAAGGCCCAACTTAAAAACCTGGTCCAAGGCGGAGCGATCATTGTTAATACAGACGCTTTCAACGAACGCAATCTCGAGAAAGCTGGCTACGAGAGCAATCCACTAGAAGACGGCACTCTGGATGGGTACAGGAGTTACCCGGTGCCGATGAGTCAAATCACCAGAGACGCTGTGGCAGAACACGGCGTCAAGCCGAGGGACGCGGAGCGGTCCAAGAACTTCTTCGCACTAGGTCTTATTTCTTGGATGTACACCCGTCCAATTGAACCCACCATGGAATTTATTAACACTAAATTCCATGGCAAAGAACTCGTAATCAAAGCCAACGAGGCAGCATTTCACGCTGGCTACAATTTTGGGGAAACAGCTGAGCTATTCGAATCTCACTACGAAATCAAGCCAGCGGATTTGCCATCAGGTGAGTACACCAACGTCAACGGGAATACCGCACTTGCGTGGGGTTGTGCAGCAGCCGGCCAGTTAGCCCGGCTCCCCATATTCCTTGGCTCCTATCCGATCACGCCGGCTTCGGACATCCTCCACGACCTCTCTGAGTTAAAGCACTTTGGGATACGAACCTTTCAGGCCGAAGATGAGATAGCGGCAGTGGCCTCGGCCGTGGGCGCTGCCTTTGGCGGGGCGCTTTCCTTCACAACGACCTCAGGGCCCGGCGTCGCTCTCAAAGGTGAAGGTATGGGATTGGCGGTAAGTCTTGAACTTCCCCTCATCGTGATCGATATTCAGCGCGGTGGTCCGTCAACTGGCCTGCCTACCAAACCGGAACAAGCAGATTTGATGATGGCGATGTACGGACGGCACTCTGAGTCGCCGATGCCGATCATCGCCCCTCGTAGTCCAGCCGATTGCTTTAATGTCGCCATAGAAGCCTGCCGCATAGCGCTTCGCTATCGAACGCCAGTTATGTTGTTGAGTGATGGATACTTAGCTACAAGCTCCGAGCCGTGGTTACTTCCAGATATCGACTCGTTGCCGGATATAGGTGTCGATTTTCACACTGGGTTCAATGGAACCAATGAGGATGGCGAGGGAATCTTCTTGCCCTACCTACGAGACCCTGAGACACTGGCTCGCCCCTGGGCGATTCCTGGAACACCGGACTTGATGCACCGAATCGGCGGCATAGAGAAAGAAGACGGTACAGGCAACATCAGCTATGACCCGGAAAATCACCAGAAGATGGTTGATCTTCGCGCAGCGAAGATCGAAGCGGTCGACGTCCCAGACGTAGAAGTAGCCGGAGACATGGATGCCGACTTCTGCATGCTGGGCTGGGGTTCAACTTGGGGTGCCATCGACGCCGCCGTCGAGCGACTCCAGCAAGCCGGGAAGAAAGCAGCCCATGTGCACCTAACGCACTTGAATCCTCTGCCCAAAAACTTAGAAGAAGTTCTTTCCAAATTTGAAACTGTTATTTGTCCCGAGATGAACGCCGGACAACTGGTCAACTTAATTAGAGCTAAGTACCTGCTCGATATCAAACCCGTGAACAAAATGAACGGAGTTCCGTTCACGACTGCCGAAATAGAATCTGCGGCACTCAAAGCTATGGAAGCCTCCTAAAGGACTACAGGTAATCGATATGACTGATACTCCTACGCGTACAGAACCAGCCGACTGGGCAACTGATCAGGAAGTTCGTTGGTGCCCTGGCTGCGGCGACTATTCCATTCTGACCGCGATGCGGATGCTCATGCCCGAGCTAGAAGTGGATCGCGAGAAGACGGTCTTCATCTCCGGCATCGGCTGCGCAGCCCGCTTTCCCTACTACATGAATACGTACGGCATGCACGGCATTCACGGCAGAGCTCCTGCCATCGCTACCGGGCTTGCGATGGCGCGCCCAGATCTAGATATCTGGGTTATCGGTGGTGACGGAGACATGATGTCCATCGGTGGGAATCACCTCATCCATGCGTTACGAAGAAACGTGAATTTAAAAATCCTTCTCTTCAACAACATGATCTATGGCCTCACCAAGGGCCAGTTCTCTCCGACCAGCGAGGTCGGAAAGGTCACCAAAAGTTCACCGATGGGTTCATTGGACGCACCGTTCAACCCGGTGTCTGTCGCGTTGGGTGCCGAGGCTTCATTCGTTGCGCGTACACACGACATGGATCGCCAGCACATGATGGAGATGTTCCGTCGGGCGCACGAGCATAAAGGCGCCTCGATTGTCGAGGTCTTCCAAAACTGCAATGTTTTCAACGATGGTGCCTTTGAAGAGATAACTAAGAAACAGAATCGAGATGGAAATCTGATTTCACTCGAACAGGGCAAACCCATCCAGTTCGGCGCCGACGGCGAATTTGGTGTTGTAGTTGAAAATGGAGCAGCCAAGATAGTGGCGGTAGCAGACGTAGGTGAGGCCGCTCTTTTGGTGCACGATGAGACAAAAGCTGATCCATCGACAGCATTTATGTTGAGTCGTCTTTCCCGAGGCCCATTCGAACCGACGCCGATTGGAGTCTTTCGGGCTATCGAAAGAATCGAATACGCTACTTCCTCGACCGCTCAACTAGCGATGGCCCAAAATGACAAGGGTTCAGGAGATCTCAGTACGCTGCTTCGTTCCCGCGGAACCTGGCAGGTCTAAGCGGTATCGCCTGGATACTCGATCTCGATGGGGTCGTATGGCTTGCTGACCGGCCGATCGCCGGCTCCGCAGACGCCATAGAACACCTGGATTCCGCTGGCCAGCGAATTCTTTTTGTGACCAACTTTTCTGCCCTGACCAAAAGACAAGCAGAAATGAAGCTTGAAGCTTGCGGGATAGAGGCAAAAGATCGAGTTCTCACCTCCGCGATGGCAGCCGCATCATTAGTTGAGGCAGGTGAACGAGTCTTGGTTTGCGCCGGAGACGGGGTAGTTGAAGCTGTTGAACAACGTGGAGCCCTGCCGCTTAACCCAAGCGACGAAACAATCTCAAAAGAACCCATCGATGCGGTCATAGTCGGATTCCATCGTGAGTTCGATTTCGACCGACTGGCCGTCTCTGCTCAGGCCATTCACAACGGAGCGCGTCTCATCTCAACCAACAACGACCCCACCTATCCAACACCACAAGGTCTCCTGCCAGGCAACGGATCGCTAACTGCAGCCATAGCTGCCGCCGGAAAAACGGAGGCGACGGTTGCGGGGAAACCTCATAAGCCCATCGCCGACCTCGCACTCCGCTGGTTGAACATAGAGCGCGGCAGTTCAGGCAACATAGTGGTCGGGGATTTACCAGCCACCGACGGCTTACTTGCAGCGGAACTTGGTTTCGACTTTGGGCTAGTTCTCTCGGGAGTCACTTCTCCCGAAGAGGCAACGCGATGCCAGCCGGTCCCTAACTTCGTCGCAGATGACCTGCAATCCATGGCCGGTTTGATCTTAGATCCTAAGTAAAGGCTGGGTTTTGAAGTCGTCTCAGATCTCGTCACTCGGCTGGTAGCTTCAACTTATGTGCAGACGGTGACGCTTAACACTCTGAGACCTTCAGAATGACCAGGCGCAGGCTTGACCTTGAGATGGTTCGACGCGACTTGACACCAACTATAAGCAGAGCCAAAGAACTCATTGATGCTGGCGAAGTCCTTGTAAGAGGGGCGGTAGCCAACAAACCGGCTCACCTAGTGGCCGCCGGCGACCCCATTGCGCTTGTAGGAACTAAACCAAGGTTCGTGTCAAGAGGAGGCGACAAGCTTGACGCGGCACTCACCCAATTCAAAGTCGACGCTAATGGGAAACGTGTAATTGATGTTGGGTCGTCTACAGGCGGATTTACGGACTGCGTCATTCAACGAGGCGCGACGCAAGTCGTTGCTATCGACGTTGGTTATGGACAACTAGATCACGGTCTTCGCGAAGACATCAGAGTCAAAGTTTTTG
>SGYJ01000094.1 GCA_004214275.1 Acidimicrobiales bacterium
GAACCATCTTTCGGTTGGGCGATGCGGTTCGACAGCCCTTCTAGTGGTCCAGCAGCGCTATGGCACATCAGACCTGACTCGGTAGCTGATCGAGCGATAGTGCAAGCGGTCTTGTGGGCGGTCATCGCTCGGCTGTCGGTTTATGAACGGCGCCGGACCCATGGCGTTGAGGTTTCCGTATGACGTTGTTATTGTGGCTCGCCCGGCTCGCTTTGCCAGCGCTAATGGTTGCCGGGTTGTCGGTTGATACCCGGTTTCAGATCGACGCTGATGACGTAGAGGAGACCATAGGGCTGGAGACTGCGAGCGCAGTACCTAGCAGTGAGTCTCTTACCTCTACTTGGTATTGCCCTACGGCGTATAGCCGCAAATTAGAAGCCAGTGGAGTGGAAGCTCAAAGCGAGCTTGTTATTACCAACACTGCGGCTGAACCAACAAGAGCGACCGTACATTTGATCAGCCCGACGAGTGCTCGTCGTTTGGTTCGCCTTGAAGTACCTGGGCTGTCCACCCGGTCACTGGAAGTAGCGGATCAGACCACGGATGAATTGGTCTCAGCCTTGGTTGAGGCTCCGATATCGGGGGTGGCGGTGAGTCGCCGTATCCGTTCGACCTATGGCTCTGATGTCGCTTCTTGTTCATCAGTTGTTGCAGATGTATGGCATGTGGTGTCCGGTGACACTCAAGCCGATGCCGTGAGTCAATTAGTTATATATAACCCACTTCCGACTGACGCGGTCGTTGATCTCAGTTTCGCTAGCGATGCCGAGGCGGGGCTTTACGTCCCCAAGGAACTAGTTGGGATGGTCGTCCCAGCAGCGAATGTCATTTCGATCGATATAGGTGCGCATGTGCGTCGTCGTGATGTTTTGAGCGCGACCGTGCGAGCACGTCTGGGTAGGGTAGTTGTTGACCACCTCCAGAGGTTTGACGGATCCTCGGGCAGGGTGGGGTTTTCGGCGACGCTTGCTAGCACTATCACCTCGACGTCCTGGTATCACCCCGTGGCTCGGTTGGGAGAAAGAGAAAGTGTCTCGGTTGTGATGTCCAACCCCACTGATGTAGTGGCTGATGTCGAGGTCACCGTAGTCAGTGGCGAGGGGAAAGTTGGATCGGCAACTACCAGTGTTGGCCCCTATGACGTGATTCAAATGCGAGTCTTACCTCAGGCGGAGGAGGCGTTAATCGCCAACACGTTATTTACGTCAGTTGAGTCGTTCGGAATTATCGTCGAATCATCGAGTGGTATTCCGATTGTCTCAGGTATTGAAATTGGGTCTGGCCCCAACGGTTCGCCCGGTAAAGAGAGCCCAAAGCAGGAAATTCTTGTAGTACCTAGCGATTCAGAATCTATGGAACTCCCAGTTGGCCGAGAGAGCGGTTTTTCGGTAGCTTCCGGGGCACCGGGCGGCTCCCGCAACTGGCTTTTGGTTTTGCCTGACGTGGCCGGGGAAGTTGTTGTTGCCGTTGAGAACACAACATCTTCGGGCGTTACAGCATTGATCTCTCGATACGGCAAACGTGAACGGTATGAACTGCAGCTTGCCGCTTTCGCGATTCAACACCTTCGATTATCTGGGGGAAGCACAATAGAGGTTACGTCCGAATCGGAAGTGGCTGTAACTGCTGTTCACCAAGAGCCAAAGGGTGCTGGATTAAGTTCCATTCTGGGTATCAGATTTGCTGAGGGTGGCTGATGAGTCGACTGTTGATTGCTGTTGTCATCGCTGCTGTCGTGTCTCTAGTAGCCGTCCTTGTTAACCGGAATAGTGGGTCTCAACTTGTTTCAGTGCGTCGTAATGCGCTTCCAACGAGAGTTCCTGCTGTTGAAGTCGGTCTAGAAGCTGGCCCTGCCATCATCATTTTTACCGAGTCAACTTGTCACAGCTGTCAAGAGGTGCTTCGACTTATTCGAGGTCCTGCAGGGGCGGGGATTCCCGTAGCAGATGTTGAGTTTGGGACGGAGCCGGCACTCCACAGGAGGTTCGAAATTGATACGGTTCCGACGACCGTTGTCGTCGACCGCGAAGGAAGTGTTATAAGTGGTTGGACGGGGCGAGTTGATGTTGGCGAATTGGCAACCGCTCTGGTCCAGATTGTTCAGTCCGATCCAGACTGACCGATTGACGGAGGGTTCACTGTTTCTGAAATCGCGCCCTCGTCCTCACTAGATGCTGCCGGATCAGGAATCAGTTGGGCCACTTCATCTCCGCTGATTGTCTCCTTATCAAGGAGTGTCGCAGCGATTCGATCAAGAGCAGATCGGTGTTCCAGAAGGGCTTGTCGAGCGCGATTCTCTTGGGTTCGCAAAATTCTTTCGACTTCTTCGTCGATGACTCGAGCGGTTTCATCGCTGTAGTCGCGTCCGCTAACCAAACCATCCCCCAAGAACACTTGGTTATCGGAACCCCAGGCCATTGGACCCACGCGGTCACTCATACCCCACTCAGCGACCATTCGCCTGGCCAATTCTGTGCCTTGAATTAGATCGTTTGCTGCACCGGTCGAAGTCACTCCGAAGACCGTGTCTTCTGCCATTCGACCTCCGAACAAAACTGCCAGACGGTCTTCTATGTAGTCCTGTGAGTAGGCGTGTCGTTCTTCGGGTAATTGCATTGTGACCCCAAGGGCCTGGCCAGTGGGAAGAATCGTCACCTTGTGCACAGGGTCGGCGTTTGCGAAGAGTGTTGCTATGAGGGCATGGCCTCCTTCGTGGTAGGCGGTGACCTCTTTTTCTTGATCGGTCATTGCTACAGACTCGCGTCGCTGCCCCATAAGGATTCGATCGCGGGCGGCCTCGAAATCGTCCTGAGTTATTTCGTCGCGGTCCATTCGTACAGCATTGAGCGCCGCCTCGTTGACGAGGTTTGCCAAGTCTGCGCCACTCATTCCGGGCGTTCCCTTCGCAACGGTGTTGAGATCTATGTCTTTGGAGGCCGTCTTGTCTTTGATGTGGACTGCAAGAATTGCGCTGCGTTCTTCAAACTCTGGCAATGGCACTACTACTTGACGGTCGAACCTTCCTGGGCGAAGAAGGGCTGGATCCAATATGTCGGGCCGGTTGGTTGCAGCCATCATGACGATGCCCTCAGTGGCTTCGAATCCGTCCATTTCGGCGAGCATTTGGTTGAGTGTTTGTTCTCTCTCGTCGTGTCCTCCGCCTAATCCGGCGCCGCGTTTTCTGCCAATCGAATCGATTTCGTCTATGAAAATGATTGCCCGACCTAACTTGCGGGCGGTTTGGAATAGGTCACGGACTCGGCTAGCTCCGACACCGACGAACATTTCCATAAAGTCTGAGCCTGTGACTGAGAGGAATGGAACACCTGCTTCGCCGGCTACCGCTCGAGCAATCAGTGTTTTTCCTGTTCCAGGTGGACCGACCAGCAACACACCCTTAGGGATTCTGGCTCCTACGGCGGCGAACCGGTCGGGCGCTTTGAGGAAGTCGACGACTTCAGTGATTTCTTGCTTGACCCCTGTGTAACCGGCGATATCTTCGAAACCGGTCTCAGGTCTCTCGGTGGTGTAGGTGCGGGCTTTGCTGCGTCCTATAGACATGATTCCGCTCATTTGGCCTTGGGCTCGACGTTGCATCCACCAGAAGAGGCCAATGATCAACACGAAGGGCAATAAAATTGGAAGCAGACTGAGGAATGGGTTTGAACTTTCGGTGCGGAACTTGACATCGATATTGCGATCACGAAGAAGTTCTAGATCAGTTTCAGGCAGTTCAATTGGCCCTTTACTTGTGTAAGTGGTGCCGTCTATAGCCTCGGCTTTGATCTCTCCGGTTTGGTTAGTTACGACAACTGAGTCAATCCTGCCTTCAGTAACCTCATCTATGAGGCTGCTGTAGTCAATGGCTGTGCCCGTTTCTCGGTTAATCAAATTGGGAACAATGAACGACGCCAACACCAAGGCAATGAGCATCCAAATAGACCAACGAGGCCAGCCTTCTCGGCGGCGGTCGGTACCTTCAGACTGTGGTTCCTGTGCTTCGGACGCCATATGAACATGCTAGAGGTGCATTGGACCCAATCATCTGTCTAGTGGTGCTGTCGGATAGATCCCCGGCAACTGGTCGTAGCTTCTGTATCTTCAGCTAAGTGACGATTCCTCCATCTCGACTCTGTAGTCGCCCGTTGTGCGCAGGTGATGCGCAGGTCCTGCTGTTGTTTGACTATGAAACTCGACTAGTTGAACTTCAAGCCATAAATGAAGCCCGCGACGCGAACCTTATGGAGTTGTGTGCGGAGCATGCTGATCGGTTCCGGCCTCCGCAAGGGTGGTTATGTCAAGACAGGCGTGACCAAAATGCTACGACCGGCACAGCCGATGAGGAATACGCACTTAGGGAGTAGTAGGCCGCTCGACATCTGTTGTGTAGATAGTCGTTTAACTGCCGATTCCTCTTAGCGGCCAACGGATGACAACATGGAGTTGGATGGCCGCCGTTGAAGAAGCTCTGGGACAACAGTCCGCTCCGCAGCGTTCTATCTTGTCGCGGCTTGGCTACGACGCTCAAGATTGGACGTCGTTACTCGTTGCAGTTGCTTCAGCTGCAATGGTGTTTTGGGGTCTAGGACCTTCGGAGATATTTATTAACAGCACCCCCACTGGTGGAGACATGGGGGCACATGTATGGGGCCCAGCATTTCTTCGCGACGAGCTACTCCCTTCGCTTCAGCTGCGGGGATGGAGTTCTGATTGGTATGCAGGATTTCCGGCGATGCACTTCTATATGGTGCTGCCGTACCTATTTGTGGTCTTTGTTGACCTTTTCGCGCCCTATGGGGTCGCGTTTAAATTGGTGGCAATATCAGGCGTAGTTCTCATGCCAGTTGCAGCGTGGCTTATGGGGAGACTCTCAGGATGGAAGGAACCGTTACCAGCTCTTCTCGCCGTCGCTTCCATGCTGTTCGTTTTCGACTTCAATTTCACTATTTACGGTGGCAACATCGCCTCAACCTTGGCCGGTGAATTTGCTTTCTCCATAGGACTAGCTGTCTCGCTCGTTTATCTCGGGTTCGTTAGCCGAGTATTGGAAGCGGGAACACACAAAGGTAGAGCTGCAGTAGCGCTGGCGGTCGTAGCGTTGTGTCACCCGATCACACTGCTATTTGCGGTAGCGACAACTGTGATCCAGGTGATTAGCCGCTCCATTCACAGGCTCCCGGCGAAAGCGGGTACGAAAGCAGCGGCGACTCTTTTGTCGGTGGCTGTGGTTCTTCCTATTGGGTTTTCGTTCGTAACCTCACAACTTTGGTTGCCCTTGGTCATTTGCGCGGTAATCGCCTTGATCTTTCTCGTTGCCGAATTTAAGGGTGCGATGCGAGTGTTAGCCGTGGGTCTGGTGGCTGGAGCGCTTTCAGCGTTTTGGACAGTTCCTTTTCTGCTTCGACGGTCTTACCTGAATGACATGGGGTGGGAAAAGCTTGAGAATGTAAGAGAAAACCTGTTTTTCCCGGATCGGTTAGCTGGCGATAGCGCCAAGATGACGATTATCTGGTTGATTGCACTGGCGCTGCTGGGAGGCATAGCAGGACTACTTAGCTGGTATCGACCTGCTCTTATGTTTATTGGGCTAGCCATAACCGCTGGCGTAACTTTTGCTGTATGGCCACAGCATCGCCTATGGAACGCTCGGTTGCTTCCCTTCTGGTATTTGTCTCTATATTTTCTGGCAGCGGTAGGCGTTTGGTTCTTATCAAGGGCCCTTCAATCAACTGATTTGACGAGGCTGGAGAACCGGACCACTCGCATTCATCACCTTTGGTTATCCGCAGCTACTCCAGTTTTTGCTTGCATTGCAGCCTGTATTTTTGTGTCAGTTTCTCTCGGAATTGCGCCGGGAGGAAGTTATGAAGAAGACGGAGATTTTCGATGGGGCCCTGTCACAGTTGCCTCAAAAGATCGAAATTTTGTTTCTGGGTGGGCGGCCTGGAACTTCACCGGATATGAATCGCGATCTGAGTTCCCTATCTACCAAAGCCTTATTGAGACGATGACTGAAGTTGGTACAGATGTCGGTTGTGGGCGGGCGCTGTGGGAATACGACCGCGACGAACTTGGCTCCTACGGAACCCCAATGGCTCCAATGTTGCTCCCATATTGGACTGATGGCTGTATCGGGTCGATGGAAGGCCTTTATTTCGAATCCTCAGCGACTGTGCCCTTTCACTTCTTGATGCAGTCTGAACTGTCGGCGAACCCGTCACGGCCAATGAGGGGACTGGATTATCGAGGTTTGGATTTACAGTCAGGTATTCGCCACATGCAACTCTCAGGAGTTCGTTACTACCTAGCGTTCAGCGCCGAGGCTATTGAACAAGCAAATCGGCACCCCGATCAGCTGGAACTTATAGCGCGATCGGACCCTTGGTGGATCTATCTGGTCGCTAACTCGCCACTTGTCGAAGGTTTGAATTATGAACCCAATGTCTCATTAGAAGGAGATCTTGGCGGACGAGCATGGACTGACCCTGCTATGGCGTGGTT
>SGYJ01000095.1 GCA_004214275.1 Acidimicrobiales bacterium
CCCGATCTGGGTGAGTCGGGAGCTCTTCGTCAAGCATGGAGCTTTCTCCGCAACCCACCTCTTCAACGAGGACAACTGCTGGGGTACCGGGTAGTACGAGCAGCCGCAGTCGCAACATTGCCCCCGAACCTGGCGCAACTAGGTGGCGCATCGTCGAGAAAAGTCGCAGTTTTCGGTGGGCAACGTCTCATTTCGTCGTTGCGGTGGGCGATGAAACATAGTCCAGCTTGGAAGGCAGCCCTTGATCGATGTGGCAGCAGTTACGACACGACCAAATTTCGATCATTCGAAGATCCTTCTTAAACCGGATACATCAACAAATAGTTGAGTTCGTGACCTTCAGATGGTTGCGCTTTTCAAGTTTCGGAGACCCCTGGGAAGGTCACATCCAGCTCGTCGACGATCCAGTCACTGACTGCGCAGACCTGGTCGAAGAACGGTAGGTGGGTGCTCATCATTTCCGTGAAACGAAGGCCGCGAACTAGCAGTTCAGCATCGAGGCGTGACATGGGAATTCCTCGTTCGGTAGCGCTCATTGTTTCCCACTCCTCACCGTTCCAAGCCAGGGACAACCGTTGATCAAGAGCATCCAGAAGTCCATCGGAATCTTCTATCTCGTGGTCTGACAGGATTCCTAAAATCTGGCGAAGAGCTCCGGCACCTTCAATAGGCAGTGTCATTGTCTCCCCGGGAGACTCATCTGACATGTGACTCTTTCCTCGAGGTGACCTACAGCAAGCTAGATCTTCGAAGGACCTCACCTCAACCTCATATTTCAGTGGGACTGGATTCAGAGCACATGTTCGTTTAGGTCAATCGTGGCCATTACTCCCCCTCTGTCCAATGCATGCCTCAGCGGCGTGCTACTACGGTGCTATGACTGAAACACACCAAGGTGAGGTTGGGCGGTATATCCGCTATGAGGTGATAGATCGAGTAGCGCACGTCACCGTCGACCGGCCTGAGTATCGAAACGCACAAAGTCGGCTTCTACTCGAAGAGCTCGATGAAGCATTTATGGGCGCAGCCCAAGACCCGGAAGTAAACGTCATATGTCTTTTCGGTGCCGGCGACCATTTCTCAGCAGGTCACGACTTAGGAACACCTGAGGAGCTTGCTGATCGTGCAGAAAGACCCTGGGACCCCGGTATCAGAGGCTGGTACGACCGCACGTGGGAACAGTTTTACGCCAACACCAAGCGGTGGCGTGAGATTTCGAAACCCACGGTGGCGGCTGTGCAGGGTTACTGCATATTTGGCGGCTGGATGATCGCATCCGCAATGGATTGCATTTTTGCGTCAACTAACGCCATGTTTCTAGGGAGCCACTTCCAATACTTCTGCATGCCATGGGATCTTCAACCGAGGAAAGTGAAAGAACTGTTGTTTGAAAGCCGCTTCATCGACGCCGACGAGGCATGTGAACTGGGCCTAGTGAACCGAGTGCTTCCACCCACCGATCTCGTCACTTACACCACCGAATGGGCTCAAAGAGTCGCCAAGAACGACCCCTTCCAGTTGCGGATGATGAAGATGGCGGTTAACCACGCTGAGGAAACACAGGGTTTCACGGCCCACACCCAAGCCGCGCATTCGATGTATGTGCTTGCTCGCATGGGCGAAAAAGATCCCGGAAGTTACATCGAACAAACTGACGAGAAGCGACGACCGATGGTCGAAGTGGCATTGCAGAACTATCAGCGGCGGAACTCAACCTAAAGAACCCGGCATAAGTCAGAACCCCGGGTTTCAATACATTTCAACAATCCGAACTGGTCAAGCATAGGTAGCCTGCGAAGACACAAAAGCTTCCTTAAGTCATTAAGACCTCAAGGTAGTGACCTATTCGCCCCCGTAGCTCAGGGGATAGAGCGTCGGTTTCCTAAACCGTGCGTCGCAGGTTCGAGTCCTGCCGGGGGCGCTGCGACCACACGTTCAGTCATTTAACTTCGAACACCATCGCCCCAAAGAACGTACATCGCTACAAGCGGAGTATCTCCAGCTTCAACGGTATGAAAATCAGATGGGTTGTTATAGAGAGTCATGTTCGGCTCCATCTCAACTAATTCCTCCGCACCCCCGAACCGCCAACGCGCTGTCCCCGACACAATGAGATACAACTCCTGAGGAGGATGATTGTGCAACGGGTAAGCACATCCTTGGTCCACGTACATGATGCCCGCTTCAATTCCAGGCAATTCAAATGCCTCCGACACCACACACAGCGCTCGTTCTGTGCCTTGATCGTCCCACCGGTGAGACGGGACCCACCGTAGAGAGGGCGCTAATTCCACAAATTGCTGCGCTCGTTCTGAGTTTCTAATCTGATTCAAATTCCCCAATACCGGCAGCTTTTGGCTTTCATAAGCGACTGCGGCAGCCGTTTCGATCGCCTCACGAAATTTGCGTGCACCTTCGTCAATTTCATCCCGAGCTGCATACTCGATCGCAGCATCCGCAGCATCAATGAGCCAGCGGCGAAGGGTCTCGTGAACCGTCATCCAATGCGACTATCTGTCGAACGGAACCCTGTCAGCAATATGACTGTCAGTAAGAACACCGAGCCCGCCATCCATGGGATCGATATGAAACCAAACTTTTCGATATAAGTAACCGAGCAAGGTGTCGTCAGACTGCACGACTCCGCATCGGACAAACCCGGAACCTGCTGCAGCAGGTAATGCCATGTCGAAGCCGCTAAACCGAGGACCGCCATCGGCACGGCATAGCGTCGCACGAGACGGTCACCGGTGAACCAGCCGATAAGGAGCACAAACGCCAAGGGGTACATCGCTATGCGTTGGATCCAACACCACCTGCACGGAGTCAAATCCCCTACTTCTGACAAGTACAACGATCCGAGACTCGCAGCGACAGTCACCGCGACGGCTAGGCGACTTGCCGCCACCCTAAAAGTGCTGGGGAACGCGGATCTCGTAATGTTCCTCCGAACTAAAGAAATGATCAGCAGCAGCGTTACCGCATTCACCAACAATGTCAGCCATGCAAACATCGAGAGAATTGTCGCTACCGGCATGACTCCAATGTGCTTCACCCAAGTTCAAATTGCGAATAAATACGTTAACTCGACATCTTGCTCAGCTTGGGTGACTTTCCTATCTTGATCCACATAGCTAAAGCTCCTAACACAGAAGCCACCAGGAAGAATCCCAAAATCCGGTCATAGTACGGCAGCGCTTCCACGCCCGCGTTCACGGTCAGCAACGCGAACACCGCAGCTGTACCAATAGCGGCAGCGACGTAGCGCACAGTGCTGAAAAGTCCGTTGGTTTCGCCGTAATACTGTTCTTCGACCCATTCGAGGGCAACTCCGTTGAGTAATGGGATACTCATTCCCCATCCAAGTCCGTAGAGCATGATTCCCGGTGCAAAAGCCGACCAAAAGTTGATGTCGGCGCTGAGTTGCGTGAAATGCCAAAACACCGCAGCTGCCTGCAAAGCTGCTCCGAGACGACAGAGACCAATAGAGCCAATCCGGTCCGCGAGACGACTGAATGTCAACGTTGAGAATCCCGCTGCGATCGGTCCCAGAGTCACTCCCATCCCTACTTGCAGGGTTGAAAAATTCCAGACGTTCTTCATGAACAAGGGCCAAACAATCCAGATCGATTGCGAAGTGATCCCTACAAGGAAATTGACCGTATTGGCGACCATCACCCCGCGTCGTCTCAACAGGTGCAAATTCAACAGAGGTTCTGGGTGACGGAAGGAGTTTGCTACGAACAGCACGAAAGAGAGAACACCAACTGCCGCCACCACAGATGTGAGCGCAGACGTGTACCCCCATACCCGACCTTGCATAATGGCCGTCACGACCGCGCCGATGGCCACTGTCCCCGCGGCCGCGCCTACAAGGTCAAGTTTTTGTTGATCGGGCGGAGTAGGTAACTCTTTCAACAACGACTGCCCAGCCCAGAACATCAATAACGCGACCGGTGCGCTCACTAAATACACGATTCGCCAACCAGAACTAGCGAGAATGAGCGCAGCAACTCCAGGAGCGACTCCAGCCCCAAGCGGACCAGCCGCAGACCAAAGTCCTACCGCCGTGGTCCGTCTCGACTCAGGGAACAGCGGTAACACCAACGCCAAAGACGACGGCAAGATTGCCGCTCCGGCGAACGCTTGCAGAACTCGGCTGAGGTTGAGGGTGATTACGGTGCCCGCGGTTGCGGAGAACACAGCGGATAAAGCGAATACCAGCAAGCCCAGCTGGAAGATCCGTTTGCGACCTATTCGGTCTGCAAGACGTCCGGCCAGTGGCAAAAATGCGGCCGTTCCGATGAAGAAACCGACGACACCCCAACCCACATCGGCTGCCGTCGCGCCAACAAATCCAGATTGGATGTCATCAAGGGCAATATTTGTTGCGGTGCTGTTGAACCCGACAAGCACGGTTGCCAGCGACGCAACCCACAATGCTCGCCATGCGCGCGGTGGGACCGCCTCGAGTGGCGCTCGAGCAGAAGTCGACTCGGCAACAAACGGGACGCTGAGAGTCCCTTCAACTGGGAGGATCTTGCGCACTGTGGACAGTACGACAGGTATCTGTCGACGCACCACGAAAAGCCTACGTCGTTCACCATAGGAACGTCCGCCAAAATCAAAAATCGTTTAGAAGAATTGAGAGTGATCTCATCGTCCGTTGTCTCACCCCTGTGTGAATGTGAGATATGGCTTCTCCTCGACCTCAAGCTTTAACTTCTGTGCCTCACGAACAGTTGTCTCAACTCAATCGCGACCTAAGTCGCTTCTGGATTCTGGTGTGTCGACAAGCACTCGCAGAAACCACCGAGCAGTGGGCCATTGAGATATGAGCATCTTTTTCCTTTCACTAACAGTGTCTGTGGTGTTTGGCCTATGGGAGTTATGCAACGGCAAACGCTCGCGGCATGCTTCGATTGATCATCCCTCCAAAGGCAGGCGGCTCCGGCAGGCACCAACTTCGGCTGACTCTCTCCCCAACCCCAACCGCTTGACATCGACAGACATATAAATACGAAAAGCCCGTTCGTTGTTTACCTCGCGACCTACACCGGCAATGCTTTAGCAAGAATCACTAGGAAAGGATGATCTCCATGAATTCAGAAACATTTGTCGGCATGAGTGAATCGAACGCCGCTTCCATCAGGATGAACGGCTTCACTTACATGCTGGCCAGCACAGCTTTGCTGGCAATAATTGCGTTTGCCGATGTCAACGCAATCCAATTCCCATTGACCATGGGCGTTATCGGTACCGGTCTCTACGGAATGTTGACCTTCGACTTCGGGATGCAAACGGCAATGGGTCTGCGCGACTCGATGCCTGATGAAATTGCATCAACTAAAGCAGGACAAGACGCCCAAAAGGCGCCATTCGCTATGTATCGCGTGCTTAACGCGGTGATTCTGATTCTCATTGCAGTGGCTCAGATCACCGTCATCTACTAGCCGAAACAGAGCTCTCAGCGATAGTTGCTCTTCACAGTTGTGATGATCTCCATCGCCACGTTTAGGCAGCTACCAACAGAGAAATATACGATTTGGTTGCTGTGGGGAACTTGAGAGGGGCCAAATGAGCGATCCATCAATCTCATTGGGGTTTGCACCGGGGCCTCTGGCTCTCGATGCCGCAGATCTCGCCGAAAAAGTTGGTTACGAGCGTTTATGGCTCTATGACTCGGCCGCAATCTGGGAAGACGTCTGGCTAACGATGGGCCTCGTTGCGCAGCGCACCGACCGCATCGAGCTCGGCACTGCGGTGCTTGTGCCAAACCTCCGACACGTCATGACTACAGCATCAGCAATTCTGACGATGGAACGCATGTGGCCAGGGCGGCTCACCATCGGGTTAGGCACGGGGTTCACTGCCCGTCGCGTGCTCGGACAAAAGGCTGTTCCGTGGGCTCAAATGTCCCAATACGTGCAACAGCTCAAATCGCTGCTCGCGGGCGAGGTCGTGGAAATTGATGGCAGCCCTTGTCAGATGATCCACCACCCCGATATGGCGGCCGCTCGACCCGTCGAAGTTCCCATCATTTTGTCGGCACTGGGACCGAAAGGCCAGGGAATCACTCGCGATATCGCAGATGGCGTAATGACACTTAGCCCAGGTGATGGCTCATGGAACACTTTTGTGCAGATGGTGCACGGCACAGTCCTCACCTCCGACGAAGACCCAAACTCGGATCGAGTAATCGATGCTGCGGGACCTTGGTGGGTGATGTCACACCACTCATCTTGGGAGGCTTCACCAGAACGCCTGAGAACGGTACCGGGCGGTCCGGCCTACTTGGAGCAGTTAGAAATTGACCGCCCCACTGATGCATTGCATCTAGCCGTACATGAAGGTCACGCCACTCACTTGAACGATCGAGACAGAATTTTGGTGGATGCCACACGAGATGACTTTGAGTGGAATCGGTCATGGGTAGGCGACGCTGGGTATATACGTGAGCGCGTCTCCGAGGCCGGCGAGTCAGGCACGACTGAAATCATT
>SGYJ01000096.1 GCA_004214275.1 Acidimicrobiales bacterium
GGGTTCCGTGGATACCAAGGTTGAACGGTTGGTCACTAAAGAACCCGGTACCTAATAGCGAAGTTGCCAATGGTGCGCCGAGCGCATCGCCGAGCTCAATGAGAACTTCTCGTGCTCCAGACAACACAGCGCCACGACCGGCCAATATGACGGGCCGCGCGGAAGAGGCGATGATGCCGAGGGCTGATTCGAGCTGGTCAGGGTCAGGAGCTAAACGAACTGGTGGGGAGTTGAGGGCTGGCCGTGGTTCATAGTCAACTTCGTCCCACTCAATGTTTAACGGAACATTCACCACAATTGGTCGCCGTTCAGCGTGGGCTCGCCGCACAGCGGTTGATACGTCTTCAGCGATTGTCTCGACATTTCTAACCGGTTGAAACCCTGCTCCCGTTGCTACGACTAATGCGTGTTGGTCAAGATTTTGAAGGTGTTGTTCATTCTCGACCGGAGTGTCCCCAGCTACTAACAGCATGGGCGTCTCGTTCTTTACCCCCTCCACTAGAGCGGTAATGGTGTTGGTCAGCCCAGGTCCATGGGTGACGGTTGCTACTCCCAGCCGACCCGTAGCTTTGGCCCAACCTTCGGCCATGCAAACAGCGTTAGCTTCATGGGTAGCGCCTACGAAGTTGACCTCATGTTGTCGTTGCAGGTTTTCGCCGATGAATAGGTTGCCGTCTCCGAGAACGCCGAAGACAGTATTGACTCCATGATCGACAAGGGCTTGGGCGACTGCGTCGTGTCCGAGCATTCTTGGTCTCCTTATTTAGGCAAGTAACCGGCCGGCCGGCTCGGTCAGAGAATGGTGACGTTAACTTGGTGGACCCTATAGGTCGACCTCTTTCCAACACAGCTTCGCACGTGACGCCGTGTTCATGCTTGAGTTGACACTCCCCACTTGATTCCGTTGCGCAGAAGGCTGCGAAACCCTTTAGTTTCCCAAGAACCCCGAAAGGTCAGTGGGGTGGTCTGGTCTGAAGCCACTGAACTATCAACATATGGTTGTCCGTTAGTTGCGGGCGAATGTGTGTGACCGAGGGCAATGTAGGCAACGGCACCCCTTCCCCGTTCACATACAAGACCCAACGCTCGTTTACGGCCGCCTTCTAGCAATGAGGTATCTGAATCGACCTCGAAACCGAACGCTGGGTCGGGATCGACAGGGAGTTCGGTACTCAGCAAGATTTGTGCGTCTGGGTCGAGAACTTCGATGAAATACAACTCGTCCGTGGTTTCGAACGAGTGCGGCATATCGCTAACTATGGGATGGTCACCGTGGACGTTGACTTCGAACTTTCGAATCGGAGGGTGGTTAAGGAAGAAAGCTCCGAGTGCCTCATGATGAGGCATTTTGACCATACGACGTCTCCGGCGATCACCGTCGATTGGTTCGGCTTTTCCTCCACTGGTGCCGTGCAGAGCTAACCAACGACCTCCTCCTTCCAACCATGAATTCAAATGGGCGAGCTCAGCATTGGAGGGAAACGGACCAGATGTGTAAGTGATGAGTAGTTGACTAGTTGGAAGCCAGGTCTCTAAGTCAGCAAAGTCTGATGAAATAGTGGGCTGCACGTGATCCACCTCGTCAAGGAAACGGAGTATTTCCATTCGGGCATAGTGCATGTCATGCCCGGCGGTGGAGCCTGGTGGAAACCCTCCCACAACTAAATGAACTCCGGGAGCGGTAGGTCTCGTCATCAGGATCCTCCAATAATTGACTTGTCGACTAGGTCATGGATCGTCTCAGCGTCTAGTTGCAGATCTTGTTGAAGAATTTCTGTGGTGTGTTCTCCTAAGTTCGGGGCCCGTACCAGATCCACGGAACTCGCCGATAGTCGAGGCGCCCACCCCATGATTGGTACTTCACCACGATCAGGATGCTCGATGTTGGTCACGAACCCGCGTTCCTTTAAATGAGGGTCGTTCAAAAGTTCGCTGGTGTCGAGAACAGGTCCGCCAGGAACATCTTGGGCTGCGAGGATCTTCGTGACTTCTTGTTTCGTTAGCGATTGCGTCCACGTTGATATTTCATTTCGCAGCGCTTCATCATTGTTGAGTCGATCGCGGCTTCGAACGAATCGGGGGTCATTTGCCAGTTCTGGTTTCCCCATTGCGGAACAGAGATTGACCCACATCTTTGGTGTAATTGCCATGATCATCACGTAATCGTTGGGGCCGCCGCCCTTGCATGGGTACAGGTTATTTACTGCTCGAGAACCGTTGCCTATTCGAGATACAGGCTCGTCATTCCAACCGGGGGCCATAGCCATCCTTGTGCGCATGTAGTACGTCATCGCTTCCTGCATTGCGATCTCGACATATTGCCCGTCACCGGTTTGAAGTCTTTGAATGTAGGCAGCGAGAATTGCCATACCGAGTTGAACCCCGGTGCCCGAATCCCCGGTCGTGGGGCCTGGCAGGAGCGGCTCATCATCGGGTTTTCCGGTTATCGATAACGCTCCGGCCATTGCTTGAGCGACTCCGTCGAAGCATTTGCGATCCGCATATGGACCCGTGGAGCCAAAACCTTTAACTGAGGCATAAATGATTGATGGGTTTACCTCTCGGATCACGTCATACCCGAGGTTGAGTCGATCAACGACTCCAGGGCCGTAATTTTCGACAAAGACATCGTAGTGAGGAGCCATTTTGAGCAGAAGTTGTCTCCCTTGTTCCTGAGTGAGGTCGATCGCGACGGAGCGTTTGTTGCTGTTCCATTGCAAGAAATAGTTCTGAGGGATGATGTCTCCTCCACGGCCCGGATCACCGCGTCCGGGTGGTTCTACCTTGACTACATCGGCGCCGAACCAGGCGAGTGCTTGAGTGCACGAAGGCCCGGCCTCGTATTGAGTCATGTCAAGGACGCGTAGTTCTTTGAGAGCTGTCATCTCATTCCTTTGTCGCTATGACGTTAGGCTCTGCAACCCGACCTTGGCTAGGTGATGGACGCTACGGTCATGACTCCAACTTGTGATTGGAGTGCAGATGCGTTTAGGGCCCTTGCTTGGATTTGAACAAAGTTTTGAAACTGTCGTAACTGTCGCACGCGAAATGGAAGCAGTAGGTGCAGGGTCGGTGATGCTGGCCGAAGCGGGCCGAAGTGCTGTCACGCAAGCTTCAGCTGTGATTGCTGCGACTGAGTCGATTGAAGTCGGAACCTACGTTATGAATGCTTTTGCAAGGTCACCTTGGTTGACGGGACTCACTGCAAGAGATTTGGACGAAATGAGTGGTGGGCGTTTCGTGATGGGAGTAGGTACTGGAAACCTTCATTTCAATGATTGGTATATGGGCGTCGATTCCTCGAAACCGCTTGCAGCGATGCGTGACTTTGTTCAAATAGTCCGTGAAGTAGCCGCAGCCCCCGTAGGGACCCGCGTGACCTATGACGGACCTGTGCACCAGGTGGCCAAGTGGAGGGCAAGTTTCCCTCCTCTGCGGGACTCTGTGCCGATCTATCTCTCAGCCTCGGGACCGAACATGATGCAACTAGCAGCAGAAGTAAGTGATGGGATTGGGGTGGGCATCATGGCGTCGGCGGACTTCATGCGTGACACAGTCCGACCTAACGCGGTTGTTGCTGCGGAATCGGTGGGGAGAGATGGCTCCGAACTCGCGTTTCCAATGGGAGCTCTTGTCAGCGTGAACGAGGATTCCGAAGCAGCTCGTGATGCTGCCAAAGCTGCAGTCTGTGGATTGTTTCACCCTGTTCCTCACCCCTACTACGACTCCCAAATACGTCAACAGGGATTCGTCGAAGCAGCTGACATGCTCGCGGACCTCATGCCCAAAGGAAATACTTCCGAAGCGATGAAGTTGATGCCCGAAGAGATCATCGACACCATGACCATTAGCGGAACACCGTCAGAATGTGCCCGACGCGTCAGAGATTATGAGGGTGTCGCAGACCAGATTGTGATGATGCGAGTGGCGCAAAGAAACGAAGCAGCCGGGGTGCACGCCTATGAACCCATTTTTGAGCTGATCTCTGAAACCACGTCGTAGTAGCGAAACTATGGGAGTGCGGTCTCTAAGCCATGTTCGGTGAAAAGAACCGTTCGTGTGGAGTTAAGGGCCCTGCCGCAGCTACTCTGCAACGATGACTGAACGCATAATTCCAGCCTCACAGCAGGCCATGTACGACAATTTTCACTTTGCTCCGGGCGTAAAGACCGGCAACTTGTTGCTGATGTCAGGACAAGTAGGGAGCGACGCTTCCGGCAAATGTCCAGAAGACTTCACTGAACAATTCCGGCTCGCTTTCCAACACATTGAAGCGATTCTGACCGAGGCCGGAGGAGATCTGTCCAATATTGTCGAACTGACGAGTTACCACATAGGGATGCGAGAGCACCTCAGAGAATTTATAGCGGTCAAGGATGAGATGATCAGCGAGCCTTACCCGGCGTGGACTGCTATTGGATGCACAGAACTTGCCATGCCTGGAGCGGTCGTGGAAATTCGGGCACAAGCTGTTCTTAGCTAACAAAGGTGCCTGCCTCGTACGAAGTAGCAGTCATTGGTCGGGGCCTCATTGGCTCTGCTGCGGCGCGTCATTTGGCTGAGGCAGGACACAAAGTTGTTGTCATCGGTCCTGATGAACCACCTGACCGACGAACCAGTCAAGGGCCGTTTTGTAGTCACCCCGATGAAGGGCGAATTACACGGATCGCCGGGCGAACCCGTGTCTGGTCGGAGTTGGCTGCTCGTTCGATAGCTCGTTACACAGATATTGCTAACCGATCGGGCATTGAATTCCATTCGACGTGTGGGCTAGTTAGCTCGTCGCCGAAGATTTCGGAATGGCTTGAAAATTCTGAGTTAGCCGGAGGCAAGGCCCGTGCAGTTGATACTGACTGGGTAGCAGCAGAGACAGGGATTTCTCTGACGAACGGGCACCCCGTTCTCTATGAAGGTGCCCCCGCCGGATACATCAATCCAAGGCGCCTAGTCAACGCTCAAACCAACCTTGTGGAGCAAGCACACGGCCTGGTCATCAGAGAATCGGCGTCAACACTGACCGAGGGCCTTGATGGATACCAGATTGATGGAGATTGCGGATCATTGACCGCTGAACGGGTACTTGTAACTACAGGAGCCTTTGGTTCAGAACTTCTCAATCGACCGCTTGACCTCAGGCGCATGCCGCGAACAACTGTCACCGCAGAAATGTCCATCGATGGCGATCTGCCAAGCCTGATATGTGTTGATCCGCCAGATAACAGACTTGAAGAGATCTACTGGGTGCCCCCAGTCCGCTATCCAGATGGGCGAATAGCACTCAAAATCGGCGGAAATTTACGTGGCTCCGAGCCAGTTACCCAAGAAGCGTTGACTCAATGGTTTCAAAGCGACGGTGACCCGATCGAGGTAGAAGCGCTAAAGAACTCATTACTCGGCCTATTGCCCGGTGTAGAGATCATCAGCTGGGCACAGAAACCTTGTGTAGTAACCAACACTTCAACGGACCACCCCTACATCGGTTGGGTCGAAAGCGGTGTCGCCGTGGCCCTAGGAGGATGCGGAGCAGCCGCCAAGAGCAGTGACGAACTCGGACGCTTAGCTGCAGAACTTTTTAATTCCGAGAACTGGAATGACTCGCTTCCCTCAAGTGCGTTCGATCCAATTTTCAGTTGACGACTCCCTGATCCTCATATCCACATCCGAATTAGACGAATCTATGTCCCAGTGTTGGTTGGCTCCGTGTCGAGCATGCGCAAGAAGAATTGGACCGCTGGGCCGATAACGACGACAAACCAAACTGTTCCCCACCCGATGGTCCCTCCCATCACTAGACCACAAGCCAGCGCAGCACCTTCAATTAAGGTTCGAGCTTTCCAAATAGCAACACCACGCCTATCGAGTGCCGTCATCAGTCCATCGCGTGGCCCAGGCCCGAACCGGGCCCCGATATAAAATCCTGAGCCGACTGCAACGACAATTGGCCCAAGAGCCGTGCACAAGGCTCTTATGACCGAATTGGATGGGTCACCTCCGATGCTTATGGTCGCGTCGACGACCAACCCAATGACCAACACATTTGCGAGTGTTCCAACGCCCAACGGTTCTTTGAGTATTACGAGAGCGATCAGTAGCACTATCCCGATAACAATCATGGCGGTGCCGAATGTCAAGAAGGTTTGTTCAGCGAGGCCCTGATGCAAAATGTCCCAGGGTGGTAGACCAAAATCTCCGAGAACGACAAGCCCCAAACCGACGCCGAAGAAGACAAGACCAACAGCTAGACGTAAGTATCTCCAAGGGATCGAAGTTCGCGTAGTCACTGTTGGTAACGCTAAGGGGATAGAGCGATTTTCACGCCGCTACTCGCACTTTCCTAAAGGTCAGGTTCACGCGGGGCTCTTTCACCATTTTTGAGCGGGGCACTTGGTGCTCCCAAAGTTGTTGCGTCGGGCCGCGCATTACGAGAACGTCCCCAGAATCTAGGACTATGTCCGTGGCTGTAAGGGACCGATCTTTGCG
>SGYJ01000097.1 GCA_004214275.1 Acidimicrobiales bacterium
GGACCCACAGCATGACACCCAAAGAAGTCCAGTACCAACATGATCGAAACGAAATTTTCTATAAAGGGCAGAAATCTGTAATCAGGCTAGGACGGCTTCTGGGCCAAGAAGCACCCGCAACTCTCCCGCTAATCCGTTACTTGGATCAACTCGAAAAGTGTCAGGTAGCTGCACTGTTTGTTTGCCGAGGTGCAAAAAGACTGCTGTGTCACCCGGGTGTTGTGACAGCAATTCTTTTAGGGCGTCAACAAGTTTGTCGCTGATCTGATGAGACGGCACAGTCAGACGTAACTCCGATGGTCCCTTGGCCGGTTCGAAGTAGTTGAGCCTGTTTGCGATGAACTTTGGTTCATCATCTCGCGTATCGATCCTTCCACCCACCAACAGCACAGCGTCGTCATCGAGCTGATGGCCGTGTTCGGCCATTGTTCTAGGGAACACAGTTACCTCTATGGAGCTTTGAAGATCCTCAAGATCGAATACCGCCATCGCGTCACCGCCGCGAGTGAACTTGCGTTGCAGATTCGAGACGACCCCGCCGAGCGTGATAAACGGATCCCGGCCATCTTCGTAGGGAGGTTGACTACCCGCATCAGCAATAGCGCAGTCGGTAGCCCGTCTCAGTGAAGCGTCGACGCCATAAAGGGGATGACTTGAGACATAAAGGCCAAGCATTTCTTTCTCCCAGGCCAGCTTTGTCTTTTCGTCAACTTCGTCTTCAGGGACGTCGACCCGCTCATCAAACCCACCCGAACTTTCGTCTAGTTCCCCAAACAAGGTCTGAATTCCCATGTCTGCTTCGCGACGACGATTGACGACTTGGTCCACGATCTGTTCAGCGACTAACAAAAGCCCTTGGCGTGAATGGCCACACGATTCGAAGGCCCCGGCCTTAATGAGAGCCTCCAGGGAGCGTTTATTTAAGACTGAGATAGGGACTCGGTCACAGAAGTCGTAAAAGTCTTCGTACGTCCCATTGGCTGCTCGCTCTTCAACGATCGGACTTACAACTCCCTCACCGACGTTGCGCACTGCCGACAGGCCAAAGGGAATTCGGCCGTCTCGAGAGGAGAAATCGACTTCGCTGCGGTTGACATCAGGGACCTCGACCACGATTCCTGATTGGCGGCAGTCGTTCAGGTACATACCCGCTTTGTCCAAGTTATGTTTCACTCCGGTGAGAACTGCTGCCATGAATTCGACGCGATGGTTCGCCTTCAAAAAGGCGGTCTGATATGAGATCAAGCCGTACCCGAAGGCATGACTTTTGTTGAACGCGTAATCCGCGAATGGTTCGATGATGTCGAACAGGCGGGTACCGAGGTCCTCCGCGTAGCCGGTTGCTACTGTGCCTTCAACAAATTTGACCCGTTGTTCGGCAATGAGTTTCCGGTCTTTCTTTCCGCACGCTTTCCGGAGGTCGTCTGCCTCAGCCAAGGTGTACCCGGCGATGCGTTGAGCTACACGCATGACTGATTCTTGGTAAATCATAAGGCCGTATGTCTCGTCCAGTATTTCGCCTAAATCTTCGTGTGGTAAGTCCAGGGGTTTTCGTCCGTTTTTTCGATCGGCGTAATCGTTGTGCATGTTGGCTGCCATCGGCCCGGGGCGGTACAAGGCAACCAGAGCAGCGACGTCGTCAAATCCGGTTGGGGTGAGACTGCGCATCAAACTGCGCATCGGCGCGGATTCGAGTTGGAAAACTCCTAAGGAGTCGCCGGCTTGCAGGAGTTTGAAAGTTTCTTTGTCATCGAGAGGGATCTGTTCGAGGTCAATTTTGGTTCCGGTTGTGGCTTCGATCAGTTTCAAAGCTTCGTCGATGATCGACAGTGTGCGTAATCCCAAGAAGTCCATCTTGAGCAGCCCGAGTTCTTCGACGCCGTTCATCTCGAATTGGGTAACGACTGGTGCGTCTTGTGGGTCAACTCCGGATTCTGGTTTTCGTTGAATCGGTAAGTACTCGGTTAAGGGGTCCCGGGTGATGACGACAGCCGCAGCATGAATTGAATCTTGGCGACGGAGGCCTTCTAGGCCCTTGGCGACATCGACGACTTTTTTGACATCAGGATCCGAGCCGTACATTTGGCGGAGTTCTGATGCTGCTTTGTATCCATCGACGTACTGTTCTTCTTGGTCGAAACAAGCCCATAGCGGGGTATCGCGGCCCATTACTAGCGGCGGCATTGCTTTCGCTACTTTGTCGCCAACGGCATAGGGGTAGCCGAGAACTCGAGCTGCATCTCGAACAGCTGCTCGAGCTTTGATAGTCGAGAAGGTGATGATTTGTGCCACGTGCTCACGGCCGTAGGTTTCGGCGGTGTAGCGAATCATTTCGTCCCGGTGACGGTCGTCGAAGTCCATGTCGATATCAGGCATGGACTTTCGGCCCGGGTTCAGGAAACGTTCAAAAAGCAGGTCGTATTTGATGGGGTCGAGGTCTGTGATTTGTAGGCAGTAAGCGACTGCGCATCCCGCAGCTGAGCCCCGTCCGGGACCGACCCGGATTCCGTTGTCGCGGGCATGACGGATGAGGTCCCATGTGATGAGGAAATACGCGGAGAATTCCATGTCGGCGATAACGCGGAGTTCGTACCCCAACCGGTCAACTATTTCGTCTGGTAGTTGCTTACCCCAACGCCGTTTTGCGCCTTCGAAAGCAAGGTGTTGGAGGTATTCGTTGTCGGTGGTGAACTGCGGTGGGAGAGGGAAGTGAGGTAAGGAAACGTTCCCGAATTCGATGTTGACATCGGCGCGTTCAGCTATCCAAAGGGTGTTGTCGCAGCTTTCAGGTAGTTCATCGAAAAGGTCTCGCATTTCGTGTGCCGTTTTCAGATAATGCTGGTCACCGTGGAATTTGAACCGATCGGGATCGCTCATTTGTGAACCGGTCTGGACGCATAACAGAGCATCGTGCGAAATAGCGTCGTGTTGGTGTGTGTAATGGGCATCGTTCGTCGCGAGTAGCGGCGCTTTCAACGTTCGTGCTATTTCAAGGAGTTGAGGGTTGCATTGACGTTGTTCGGGTATTTCGTGGTCCTGTAGCTCAACGAACAAGTTGTCGCGTCCGAAGATGTCTTGTAGACGTGCCGCCCTGTCAAGGGCTTGCTGATAGTTGCCTCTAAGAAGTGCTTGTTGTACGACGCTGCCCAAACAGCCTGTTGTAGCTATGAGACCTTCGCTGTGTTGTTCGAACAGTTCCCAGTCCATTCGAGGCTTGTAGTAGTAGCCCTCGAGAAATGCTCGACTCGACAGTTGGAGCAGGTTGCGGTATCCGGTGTTGTTCTCCGCGAGCAATGTGAGGTGGTAATACAGCTTGGCTCCGTCGTCGGTGTCACCACCGGAGTCGTCCATTCGTCTGCCTCGGCGCGCCGGACGTTCTTCTCGGCTTTCCAAGGCCATATAGGCCTCAGTGCCGATCACGGGTTTGATGCCGTGTTGGTTGCACCCTTTGTAGAAGTCGAGGACGCCGTACATGTTGCCGTGATCGGTGATCCCTAAGGCCGGCTGTCCATCATTTACTGCGGCAGCTACTGCATCTGGTATTCGTGCTGCTCCATCTAGCATGGAAAACTCTGTATGAGTGTGGAGATGAACGAACGAGCGGGTCATGTTAGATGGTTCAGTTGGATTCGTAGGTGGTTCTATTGGCACCGCATGGCACCATGGAAGGAATCTAGTCCGACGGAGTCTGTACCAATCGCATGACTGACACCAATCCTTCAGCTCAGCTCAACGCTGTTTTGATTGAGGAAGATCCAACTGAGGGCCTATGGCACCTCGTGGACTCCGGCTGGGCCGATGAGCACCTACCTGAATTGCCTGCGCTTCGTTTGGAACAAGACCCCATTCATCGACACAAAGATGTTTTGACCCACACCATCGCGGTCACAAGTCAGAGCCCCCCGAGGCTTCGAGTTCGGTTAGCCGCGTTATTTCATGATGTTGGAAAACCCCGAACTCGGTCCTACGAACATGGGGGGGTCACCTTTCGGCACCATGAAGCGGTCGGTGCTCGCATGACTCGCAAACGCATGCCGAAATTGGGATACCAGGAAGACTTAACCACCGATGTAGCTCAACTGGTGTTTCTTTCGGGCCGCTTTAAGGGCTACACAGACGGCTGGAGCGACAGTGCTGTGCGTCGTTATGCCCGAGACGGAGGTGCGCTTCTCGGAGATCTCAACGATCTTGTTCGCAGTGACTGCACGTCGCGTAACCCGCGTCGCGTCACAGCTCTGCACGAAGCACTGAATGATCTGGAACGACGAATAGCCGAATTAGCGCGAGAGGAAGCGATCAAGGCTGAGCGCCCCGAAGTAGACGGGGATCGTGTCATCGCGCATCTGGGTATCGAACCGGGTCCAGTAGTGGGGCGAGCTTTAAGATTTTTGCTCGAACTGAAACGTTCTGAAGGTGACTTGGGTGAGACGGCAGTGCTGGAACGACTCGATGCTTGGTGGGCTGAACAACAAAAATAATTTACGGTCAGGTTTGGCCAGCAAGCTTGCGGTTTTTGACCTTTGCTTTGACGTAGTCACGGTTCATAAATGCGATGAAATCAAGACTGATCTCCTTTGGGCACGCTTCGTGGCATTCACCATGATTGGTGCACGAACCAAAGAACGATTCCATTGTTTCGACCATACTTTCGGTTCGTTCGAACCGTTGCGGCTGGCCTTGAGGAATGAGATTGAGATGTGCCAGTTTGGCCGAAGTGAACAGTTGTGCTGCCGAATTAGGGCAGGCCGCGACGCACGCCCCACATCCGATGCATGCTGCAGCATCAAACGAAGTGTCAGCCGCTTCTTTCGGTACTGGGGTCAGGTTGGCGTCTGAAGCCGCACCGGTATTCACAGAGATATAACCGCCAGCTTCGATAATTCGATCGAAAGAACTCCGGTCCACGACCAAATCTCGGACCACTGGGAACGCTCGAGCTCTGAAAGGTTCAACCACGATGGTGTCCCCGTCCTCGAACTTGCGCATGTGCAGTTGGCAAGTAGTTGTTGCTTTTGCGTGACCGTGAGCTTGACCATTGATCATGAGGCTGCAGGTGCCGCAGATGCCTTCTCGACAGTCATGGTCGAACTCGATTGGAACTTCGCCATTTTCGATAAGTTGCTCATTGATGATGTCCAACATTTCGAGAAACGACATATCTTCGCTGATTCGTTCGGCAGCGTAGGTTTCAAAATGGCCTGTCTCATCTGGACCGTTTTGCCGCCAGACTTGAAGCGTAAGGTTGAGCTCTTTGCTCACTTGTAGCTCCTTTGGGTGAGGGCAACGTTTTCGAATACAAGTTCTTCTTTGTGACGGGTCTGAACTGAATCCGTTCCGTTCCATTCCCAAGCTGCAACATGAGCGAAATTTTCGTCGTCACGTTGAGCTTCACCTTCTTCGGTTTGATGTTCGGCCCGGAAATGCCCTCCGCAGCTTTCTTCGCGATCAAGTGCGTCGCGGGCCATGAGCTTTGCCAGTTCAAAGAAGTCAGCTACACGACCGGCCTTTTCTAAGCCTGAGTTTAACGTGGCCGCTGATCCTGGTAAACGAAGGTCTTTCCAGAATTCTTCCTCTAGGGCAGGAATTTCACTTAACGCCTTTTCGAGACCCTCTTTGGTTCGTTCCATGCCAATGTAATCCCACACGATTTTCCCTAGCTCTCTGTGGAACCAATCCACAGAACGAGTGCCGCCGATTGACATGAATTGGTCAACTTGGTTCGCAACGGCTGCCTCGGCCTCAACGAAGACGGGGTCGTCTGTTGGTACAACTGATTCGCCGAGTCTTCCGGCCAGGTCATCGCCAATGGTGTATGGGAGAACGAAATACCCATCGGCCAGGCCTTGCATCAGCGCGGATGCGCCCAATCGGTTAGCGCCGTGATCGGAGAAGTTGGCTTCGCCGATGGAATAGCAGCCCGGAATGGTGGTCATCAGGTTGTAGTCAACCCATACACCGCCCATTGTGTAGTGAATTGCTGGGTAGATACGCATGGGAACCTGGTAGGGGTTCTCACCGGCGATGTTTGCGTACATGTCGAAGAGGTTGCCGTATTTAGCGCGGACAACATCTTCGCCGTCACGTTCGATCACCGCTGCGAAGTCTAGGTAGACACCGTTCTTGAGAGCCCCGACGCCTTTGCCCTGATCTACGACCGTCTTTGCGTTTCTCGAAGCGACATCTCGGGGGACAAGGTTGCCGAAAGCTGGATATTTACGCTCAAGGTAGTAATCCCGTTCACTTTCGGGAATTTCATCAGGTGAGCGAGCGTCGTCAAATGCGTCGGGCACCCAAATACGCCCGTCGTTTCGCAGCGACTCCGACATCAAAGTGAGCTTGGATTGAAACTCGTCGCT
>SGYJ01000098.1 GCA_004214275.1 Acidimicrobiales bacterium
TGCCTCAAATACTCCAAAACGCCGGTTCAAGCTTTGTCTTCTATGACATGGAACACAGCGGCTTTTCGATGGAGCAGATGAAATTTCAATTGGCACTATGTCGCGGTCTAGACATAGTGCCTCTAGTCAGGCCACCCGATACGTCGTACCAGTACACGGCAACGTTGCTCGATATAGGCGCGATGGGAATGCTGTTTCAGATGTGTGAGACCGCAGAGCAGGCCGAAGAATACGTTAGATGGACTAGGTATCCACCTTCAGGTCAGCGTGGAGCGATGTTTGGAGGGGCCCATGATGATTACAGCTCCGACACAGTGCCCGACATCATTGATGGCGCTCACGAACGGACCATGGTCTGTGTACTTATCGAATCGGCAAAGGGAATAGCTAACGCTGAAGAAATCATGTCGGTACCTGGTGTGGATGTAGCCCACCTAGGTCACGGCGATTTGTCGCTCTCGCTTGAGGTGCCCGGCGACACGGCACACCCGCAGATGCAAAAGGGAATTGACGCGATCTTGGGAGCATGCGAGAAACACAAAAAAACGGCAGCGTGTCTTGCGGGCTCAGTGGAGACTGGGATTGACTGGGTTAATCGAGGATTTCGGATGGTCAGCTACAGCTATGACATTGGCTTGATGACTACAGCCTTGCAGAGTGGAATTGAACAAATCCGTATAGGAGTTGCTGAAGATGGATCTGACTGAAGCAGAGTGTCAAGAATTTCGAGACCGGGGATGGATCGTTGTCAGCGATGTGTTCGAGGCCCACGAAGTTGAACTTCTGAGTGACGCTGCGCTCGAAGTCCTGGAACGACCTGGTCCCGAAGTGGGCCGTGAACTGGATGGTTCACCGCATGTTTCCTGGGGCATGCATCTCTTCGATAAACGGCTTGCTGCCTTATGCCGACATGAGGACCTCATCAACCCGAGCCGAACTTTGTTAAGCAACGAGGTTTACGTTCATCAATCACGAATCAATATGAAGCAAACAAACGGGTCAATAGTTGCCTGGCATCAAGACTTCGGGACCTATCACCGTGTCGACGGTGTCCCGGAACCCAATGGGGTGATGATCGCAGTCTTTTTAGATGACGTCACCGAAGTAAACGCACCATTGCTAGCGGTACCGGGCTCACACAAAGAAGGCCTGGTTTCGACTGCCTCCCTAGACCCCACTTCGACTGATTTCGAACAGGTATCAAAATATCGGTATGACATCACGGACGAGACAATGGCGCAGTTGGTCGACCAGTACGGATTGGAGACAATCACAGCGTCAGCAGGGTCGGTGCTTTTCATGGATATGACGGTCGTTCACGGCTCATCGGTGAATATCAGTCCTTTGCGAAGGCTGTTGTTATATGTGAATGTCTGCCCTGTCGACAACAGGGGAGAAACATATGAGCGGCCCGAGTACTACGCCGCCCGAGATTTTTCTTCAATCGTTCCAGTCAGCTCAGAAGAATTTCAGGTCGCCGGACAGACATGAGTTTGAAATTCGAACAGTTTGATAATCACTTCGGCGCGCGCATCCATGGGCTACATGAGGGTCGAATCATTGATGAACAGCTTGTGACGGAACTTGCTGCTGGTTTGACGGAACATGGGGTGTTGCTGATGCGCGGTGAAGAAATTTCGCCGAATCGTCTGGTTGAACTCGGCCGGGCCTTCGGTGAACTTGAAATACTTCCCGAGCCTGACAAGCGACATCCTGATCATCCTGAAATTTTTGACCTAACCAACGTCAGAAAAGATGGAGCGGTGGTCGATTTCGAGGAACCTCAAGCCGTGTTTTTGAGAGGGACCGAACGGTGGCACACCGATAGTTCCTTTAGAAAAGTCCCTTGTTTGTGCACCATGCTTTATGCGGTCGAAGTTCCCGATGCTGGAGGCGAAACCCAGTTTGCCAACATGTATGCAGCGCTAGAACAACTACCTGACGACCTTCGAGAAGGTGTGAATGGAAAGCGCTTGATTCACAGCTATGTCTACAGCCGTGCCAATAACCCAGGCCGCATGGATCCAATGAGCCCTGAAGAAGAAGCTAAGTATCCGCCGGTGAGTCACCCATGGGTTCGTACTCATCAAGACGGCCGTCAGTCGCTCTATATGGGGGGCCATGTCTCTCACGTCGAAGGCATGGACCTTGACCAAGGCCGTGAGCTTGTTGAGCAGGTGCTTGTCGCAGCAACCAAATCAGAGTTCGTTTATGAACATCATTGGGCTGAACATGACCTGGTTATATGGGACAACCGATCAACTCTCCACCGGTTGCGTCCTTATGAAATTTCGGCCCGCCGACGCATCATGCGGCGCGTAACGGTCGCCGGTGTCGACCCGGTCAGATAGGGGATTAGCTGAGCTGGGAGTGCAGGAAATCTATGACCTGAGGCCAAAGTTCAGCTGCGAGACCTTCATCGAAGGCACCCATTGGGTTCTCTTCGTTCATGAATCCGTGACCAGCGTTATGAACCGTGATTTGAACGTCCTTACCCATTCCCCTAAGTCGTTCCCCTAAATTTTCTGCAGCTTCAGGTGGGAAAAAATCATCCGGTGATGCCATGTGTGCTTGAACTGCCGCAGTGAGACCTTCCCAATTTGGTTCTTGATCTCCTTGAGGAAAACCGTAGAACGGAACAGCGGCCTTAACGGCGTCACCGCGGTTGGCTGCGATCATGAAGCTCAACAAACCACCCATGCAAAATCCGACAACTCCGACACCTGACCCAGTCGATGTGTCGTGGTTAGCCAAAAAATCGACAGCGCCGCTCATGTCGCGCGCTGCGCGATCGGGAGGCAAGTCGGTCATTAGTTGCCCGGCTTTGTCCATCTCGTCATGACCAGCTAATTCGCCGTGATATAGGTCTGGAGCCAATGCGACAAACCCTTGGCCAGCTAGGTAGTCAGCGACTCCCTTCATTTGTGGATTCAGTCCCCACCATTCTTGAATCACCATGACCGCTGGCCCGGAGCCGCCTTCAGGTAAGGCCAGATGTCCTCTAGCGTCATGTCCGTTACTTGCAAATGAAACCATTTCTCCCATGAGCAGGACCGTAGTCGCGACCGACGCCTGAGTGCACTCAATATCACAATCCAAGAATCTGGAGTCAACTGTTGGTGACGGTGAAAGAATGATCCCAAGTCCATGAGAGGTATATATGAATCTGCGACCCAGCCCAGTAGCTCCATTCTCATACGTTCCAGGGATTGACCCATACTCAGGTGGAGTAGTGGCGTCTCCAGGAAGCGAGATAGTTCACGTCACGCTGGCAGAATCAGTCCCTTGGCGCGAGGGTTTCGATCGCATTCAGGCAATTACAGAAAATAATGGCGTCGACCGAACAGCGCTCTGCGCCATTGAGCTTCGATGTCCACGCCCCCACTCTTTTGAGGGTTTTATCGAGTTCAACGACGAATACAGGTCAATTCTCGACGATTGGGGTCTCCTCAACGGAGATGACAACCCCATTGCCAGAACCAATGTTGCCCCTGTCGCTCATCCACCAGAAGAAACCACGCTTCATGCCTTCAGCTACGTAGCAGAGGCGTCAGAGAACCCAACTTCGTCGTTTGTAGTTGCCGGAGCAGGAGACCTGATGGATCAAAGCGACCTTCAACCCAGCAGCATCGTGGCAAGAGACCTTGACGGGAAAGACGCTTGGAGAATGCGAGTTGAACAAGTCTGCGAAGAGATGGAAGCTCGGATGTCCTGCATCGGAGTCCAATGGTCCGACTGTTCAGTCATCGACGTGTACTGCGCCCAAGACTGGTTCGGTCAGGCTGGCGACACGCTGGTGGAGCGCATCGGAACAGCAGTTGGTTCTGGGTTGCACTGGTACATAGCTCGTCCTCCTATCGAAGGACTTACTTTCGAAATGGATGTCAGAAGCGTTAATACCGAGAAAATACTTTGATCTCAAGAAACCCTGAACGTCATAAGAACAGGACTAATTAGTTTTTGGTTCACAGCATCAGCCGCGTTGTCTCTCATCTCCAACATACGAGGACCCATCAGGTGGCCCAGTGACACAGGAGGTGGGGTAGCAGGGGGTTCGTTGAAGAACTTCAATGCCAGGTCATAGTGATCGGAGCTTCCGAGATGCTCCAAACCTGCTGCTGCCGCCGCCTCTTCGTAGGTTCCAACAGGCTCAGGAAAGCTGAACTCGGAGGTAGAGGACCACGGCATTGGGTAAGGAAGATCATCTGTTCCAGTGGCGGTCACGTCATAGATCACGACTGTTCCTTGAGAGCGACAAACCCTCGCTAATTCGCGCATCAGCTGGTTCTTGTCTTCGATGTTCATACCGACATGAAGCATCGTTACCGCATCAAACATGTTGTCCATGAAAGGTAGATCTGTCGCTGAGCCCACTTTGAAGTCAACCTGACCGCCCATACCGACCAAATCAGACAGCTTGATAGCCGCTTCAATAAATTCGGGTGTCAAGTCGACCCCAGTGACGGACGCCCCGGTGGTATGGGCCAGGTACCGGGCCGCTCCTCCGATGCCACAACCCACATCGAGTAGCGCATCCCCATCAGCAAGATTGATGGCGGATGCAACATGCACCGTGCCCTCGCGTCCACCTATATGAAACTCGTCAGCCCCAGCCAAAACATCAGGATCGAGGTTCTCCATGTCGAAACCCGATTGCGTCAACGCTCCAACGATCCGGTCAACAATTCCATCGTTTCCGTAGTGCTGTTCGACTGATTCAACCATCACCTAATCCTTTTAGGGTTTGACAGTGACTTATATGGCGAGAGGTTCGGACGGTACCTGGAATCCCCAGTCTTTGGTTCGAATCATCTCTTGATCGGCTACAGCAACCAACCCCGCGGGCCCATACAACGCGCCGCCGCAGATAATGCTCCGGTCGTCGTCGCGTTCTCGCCAAGACTGAAAAGCATATGTTTCACCGACGCGCACTTCGTCAAAGAACTCCGCCGCGATGTTGCCAGTTACGGCACCGCCGCCAGACTTTTCGGGTGGATCCACGAACAGTACATACGCCGTGACACAGTCGAATGCAGTCCAAATGAATTCTCGTGGAATGACTCCGTTCTGGTCGGCCCATTGAGGAGCAGGCGTCCAGACGGCAACAACGTGACTGCCGTCGCCCAGCGGTCGAATTCGGACCCCTAGACCATCAACTTCATGCCCACAACCGATGCACTTCGGGTAGGGCGGCTCCCACGCCATTGGCCGTTCCATGGCTGCGTCGATGGCGTCTCTTGCTATCGGTGAACGCGGAGCAACGTGGAGTGGACCCAGAGAAGCCGACATCACCAGTTCTCCGTCTCGGTGTATCAACGCGTCGTCATCTTCGATACTGCGAACGAGCGACTCTCCAGGATGCATAGCTTTGCGGATATGAACCCTGATGGGGCCATTGGAGTCGCCGGCAGCTAGGCCAGCGACGTAGCCACCCTGCATGGTGTCGGGCATCCCAACGTAAGTATCCAATAAGTCGATGGTGACATCACTCATCTGTGGTGCCCGTAGATGGCGGAGACCACATCGGGATCAGTAGAAGCTTCGATTAATACGGGCCTACCAGGTTGACGGTTCTTCACGACCTCAAGCGCAGCGTCTATATCGTCCAGAGACGTAATTTTCGCTGTATCGCAACCCATGCTCTCAGCGACAGCACAGAAGTCTGGCCATTCATGAAGTGACGCCGCGGGATCCATACCTTTGGTTACGAGCTGAATATGTTCGGCCCCGTAACTCCCGTCGTTGTAGACAACCACGATGAGGTCAAGGCCGAGGTGCACCGCGGTAGAAAGTTCGGTAAGGCCACCCATCATGTAGCCGCCGTCGCCGATGCACAGCACCGTCGGACGAGTTGGGTGCGCTACAGCTGCTCCGATCGCAGTGGACATACCCAATCCGATAGCTCCGAATCCGTGGCTGGTGACCAGATCACGCGGATTCGGTACTGACATCGTGAGAGCGTCAAGCATGAACCTTCCCGCATCGACGACGACCTGTCGGTCTTGAGGTAGGCCGGCATCAAGTTGTCTGGTCAACGTCCGCGGATCGACTGCTCCGTCATAACTCTTGTCTTCGTAAGAATCAGAGAGGTCGAATTCCTGAAGCTTCTTTTCGAGGTCGGCCGTCCGGAAAGAAGACGGCTGATGCTCAGCTTCTTTCAAGAGTGCAATCATCGCTTCAGCAACGACCGTTGCATCGCCTACTACCCCCGCAGCAACAGTTGCATGTCGATCGATGTGAGTTGGGTCAAGATTCACATGCACAACTCGCTTACCTGCCAGCAAGCTCTGGTAGTCGGTTGTGAAAAAGTTGAGTGAA
>SGYJ01000099.1 GCA_004214275.1 Acidimicrobiales bacterium
AGGTTTCGTTTCTGCACAGCTTCTGCTCGTTCGCGAAAACGATCAATCATTTCTTGGGGGTTGAATCCATCGGCCATCGCCCGAACCTAGTCCGGGCTCAGCTTGTCGCGTCTCATTATTTTCGGGCACATCATTTTCTTCGACGACAGAGAGTGCTAAGTCGGGAGGAACATACGGTGAACGTGATGGAGGAACCGTCTTGCGCCACACCTTGATAAAGACAGCTGTCAAGCTAAGCGACACGAGAAATAAGGCCGCCACTAAGAGCCACCACTTTTGCGCTCCTGTTCCGACAGCTGTTTGCGATTGTTGAGACAGCAGAGATAGAGGCGACACAGCTTTAGAGTAGCTAGCTGAATTCAAAGCTGGTGTTCAGGGCACCACCACGAAGTTCGACCGGCAACCTTGGTTTGCTCTAGCTGCATGCCATCGGTTGGGCACACACCATTTCTATGACGCTCCGATTGCAGGTCCCCCATATGTGACCCACCGCGTTTCGTTAGCACCCTAATTGTGCTCCTGATTATGCGGTGAACCCTTTCGATTTCTGCAGCGTTCAGCGAATATCCAGCCCTTGTCGGCGATAAACCGCTTCGCCATAAGATTTCGTCGCACAAAAGATTCCCAATACCTGAGATCTTTGTCTGGTCTAAGAGCACTCCTTTGACAGTGGTCCGACTTCCCTTGAATAACTGGTCCAGATCGTCATTTGATATGTGCATTGCGTCCGGCCCCAACGAAGTCTCGTCAGGGTTTAATTCGACATTGCCAAAGCTGCGCGGGTCAACCACGGCCAGTGTCCCTCCCTCATCGAAGTTCATACTGAAACGGATATGTTGCTGTTTGACCTCACTGGTCGTGTACAGCAGTCCGTTGATCGTTGCTTCACCATCAACAATGAGTCTCCCGGTCATACCGAACCTGAGTCCGATGACTGCTGTTCCTATTTCCAGCAGCAACAATTTCCCTGTCCGTCGCGCACCAACGAATCGGCTTCCGCATACCGCCGTTCGCAGGTCCGTGAGGAGTGTTCCTTCTTTTAGGTATTTCTGAGTCGATATCGAGACTGATGAGACGGTTCTATTGACGGCTCGCGTAGCGGCCTCACGGTACATCTCAACTTCGATCAGTTCGGGCACATAATGACGGTAGCGGCAGAGGCTCCTATGATCCGACCGTGGAACTAAGACGCATCGGAGAACTTCAAGTATCTGAGGTAGGTCTCGGCTGTAACAATTTCGGTACTCGAATTGATCAGGAAGTAACTGACGAGATCTTTTCAGCCTGCTTGGATAACGGCATCAACTTTTTCGACACGGCAGACGTTTACGGCTCGGGCGCTTCAGAGGAAATGCTTGGGCAAGCGATGAAAGGCCACCGAGATCAAGTGGTCGTCGCGACCAAGTTCGGCCTACGGGATATGGATCCCGGGTTGACTGGAGGAAGTGCTGAGTGGGTCAGACGCTCAGTTGACAGGAGTTTGCGCAGACTTGATACGGACTGGATTGATCTATTCCAAATACATACGCCTGATGATCAAGTTCCTGAGCGTGAAACGCTTGAAGCTCTCCACGAACTGGTCGTGGCTGGCAAAGTGCGCGAAATCGGTTGCTCCAACTATGACGCTGAAAGACTCGATTCTGCCATTGACATATCGCAGCGGGACACGCTCACTTCGTATCGGACCGTACAAAATCGTTACTCGCTGTTACACCGAGAGCCTGAGGCCGAAGTATTCGAAGTTTGTCGCGAACATGACGTCGGTTTCCTGCCCTTTTTCCCGCTCGAATCAGGACTATTGACGGGCAAAGTGACACCTGAAGGGCCGCGACCTGGAACTCGACTTGCTGAGTGGCCACAGGATCGCCTCGATCTTTTTATGACCGACCGCAACTTGCGTGCTGTGGAAAGGCTGACTGAGTGGTTACGTAACAGGGATCGTTCCCTGCTTGATCTAGCGTTTTCTTGGTTGTTGTCCAAGCCCGAAATCCCCAGCGTGATTGCAGGGGCAACTAGTGCAGAACAAGTGAGAGCAAATTCCCAAGCGTCGGGATGGCTGCTCAACAAAGTTGAGTTGGAGGAGGTCGATGATCTCTTGTCAACCTCTGCTGACTAACCAAACTCGTCGGAGACGCTAGGCGATAGATCCTTTGGCGACTTTGTCGATGAAATCTCCCATCGGAGCGCCGGTTTGCTCTGGCTCGGTTAAAAAACCGTCGTGACCGTTGTCGCTGTCTATGTCGATGTGTTCAACCGGCACTCGCCCTTTGAGGGCATCGACCACCCGAATCTGCTGGTGGCGCGGGTACAGAAAATCGGTCCGAACACTCATAAGAAGGCTGGGACAGGTGATCCGTTTGAGGGCCTGTTCAACACCGCCGCGACCGCGACCAATGTCGTGAAGATCCATCATCTTGTTCAAAACTAGATAGGTGTTGGCATCGAAACGCCACTGAATCTTTGCGGCTTGGTAATCCAGGTAGCTTTCAACGTCGAATCGGTGTCCCATTCGAAAAGGTTCTACGGGGTCGTTGCTGTGTCTGTCGAAACGTCGATCGAACTCCTCGTCGCTTCTGTAATGGATCATTGCGATACGTCGAGCGTTCGCTAATCCCAAATGCGGCCCCTCACCTGGCTTAGCGTCGTAGTAATGGCCTTGGTTATAAGCAGGGTCGTCGACGATTGCTTGTCTACCAACTTGGCTCCAAGCGATCTGCTGCGCTGATGCAGCAGCTGTTGATGCGATGATCACCAAGGATCCGCAACGATCTGGGTAGCTCGTTGCCCATTCCAGGGCTTGCATGCCTCCCATCGATCCGCCAACGACGGCCATCCATCGTTGAATTCCTAAGTATTGAGCCAAGGCTCTTTGAGATCTAACGACGTCTCTAATCGTGACGACGGGGAAATCGCCGCCCCATCGTCTACCGGTAACAGGATTTGTCGACGCCGGTCCTGTGGTTCCCTGGCAGCCGCCCAAGACATTGGCGCACACGACAAAGAAACGATCTGTGTCAAGCGGTCGTCCTGGACCGATGAAGTCATTCCACCAGCCAGGTGTCGGTTGGCCGGGGCCAGCCTCGCCGTGCGCGTGGGCATCGCCTGTAAGAGCATGACAAACAAGGATCGCGTTGCTCCCAGCGGCGTCTAGATTGCCCCAAGTTTCGTAGGCGACTTGGGGTGTCTGCAGCTCGGCTCCACTTTCAAGCACGTAAGGACGATCTGGAGCTAATTCAAAGAATTTCCTATCTCCGGCTGGCATCGTTTCGAACCAGGCTCCGGACGCGGGAGGAGAGTCGGTGACGGAAGGTTGGGGGGTTTTATCTGCTTCAGACACTGTTGCTCCGGGGCTGAACTAAAAGGCTACCTGAGGCCTTACCCACAAGGTCAAGCCTGTTTTTTTTGAAATTCGGAAATCCACCACGAAAGAAGCTCTTCTGAAGCCGTGTTATAGGCCTGATTCATCACTTCTCCGAACCGAACAGATATGTGTTCATCAGCTTGTTCTTCTTGCATTTGCCGAGCCAAATATGCCCCTTCATCCCAACTTTCAGAAGGTAACGGCAATGGAAGATCGGTCAGCAAAGATGCCCTAATACGAATTGTTCTTTGACTCAATCCCGTTCCCGCGGCGGCAGATGCTAACCAAGCAGATGCTGCCGGTGACGCTACTGCTGCCATCAAATGCCATAGCTGCGTTTCTTCCATAGGGATGATCGATATCAGCGGAGTCGAAGGCAGTAATTCGCCTTTTGTGTCGGCATAACATTCGACTATGCGAGTTTGGGTCGCGACTAAAAGTTTGGGCTGCAGCCTTTGCTCCAGCCATTTCATGAATTTCGGCGGTGGGTCATCTTCAATTTGAATCACTGGTCGCTCAAATTTTTGTTTGGCAAAGCGAGTGTTAACGGCTCCATACATGAAACAAAATGGGTCGATGAGCCCAACCGTCGCGAGTTTGGGTCGGCCTTCTTGTAGGTCGACCTCCTGTACTCGCTCGGCTAACCAGTAGTAGGCGTCTCGGAAGTCCGCGGTGACTGACGCTTGATCTCCTAGCGTCACATCGGCCCCGAGGGTAACCCTCGGCGTTCCGTTCGCTACTGCAAGAAGCCCTGACCACTGACCCGCGGTCGCTGATGGCACTTCGATAGTTTCTCTTGACTCATGGCTAATGATTCTGCAGTTCCGGTCCTGTCGCTGTTTGAGTATCGGTGCCACTACTTCAACTGCTGCAACATCGAATACGGACCTGCCGCCGACCCATAGATCTTTCAATGGCAACTGGTCATCGATCCACTCTCTCGCGGGTCGACTCGAATCAGCTCCCAGCAACGAAGCCGGAACAATTAATACGACTGTTCCGTTGGCACTACTTAACTCGACCCCTAAGAGAAGGAACAGCATGCTCTCGTCAACATACGCTGTATAGAGGTCTCCGAATCTTTCTTTAAGAGCCTTCGCCCGCGTCGAGTCCCGGGCCGTCTCCGATTTCAGTTGGCCGAGAAAGGGAGGGTTTCCGATAACAACATCACATCCGCCGTACCAGTCCGCTGGAACGTCCAGGAGGCCATCTCCCACAATGAGCTGGTCAGTTGCCAGCCATTGCTTTCCTCGCCACGCTGCCCATAATCGCAAAGTAGTTCGCGCAACTTCGATCGTCAGCGGGTCGATGTCTATTCCTCTCAGGCTGTTGATAATCGAAGGAACTGACTCACCACGGTGGAACTTCTGCTCTGCGGCAGCGAGCAAAAACACGCCCGGGCCTACCGACGGATCACACACAATGTCTCCTGCATCAATACCGGCTTCACGCACTAGTTCTTGCGCTACTGAGTACGGAGTGAAGACTGCTCCACTCGTCCGGTGATCATCCAGATCTTTCTGCCTCAGCCGACCTAGCTCAGCCAGTTCCTGCAGTACTTCCTCACCTGCACCACCAGCTTCTAGACGCTTAGCTAGAGCATTAGCTGCCTTGGCGACAGTTAATGGCAAAGCCACCTCATCAAGTTTCAAACTTGGCGGTGTACCCACGTTGGAAGGTCGTCCAGTCTGGGGTCGTTAGAAAAAATCTCGTGCAGCGGAAGTTTGAGGCCGAGCCGACGCTGAAGTTGTCGAACCTGCAGTTCCTCATCCCAGAGAAACATGGTGACCGCTGTTCCCGCCGCGCCTGCTCGAGCTGTTCGTCCTGACCGATGCAGGTAAGTTTTGTGGTCTTCCGGTGGGTTGTAATGAATTACCACGTCAACGTCATCAACATGGATACCTCGTGCCGCCACATCTGTAGCTACTAATGCTTTGATATGGCCATTGCTGAAGTCTTTCAGAGCTTTTTCTCTTTGTGATTGCCGGAGGTCTCCATGAATTGCGGCAGCTTTGACACCTTCTGAACGAAGTTCTCGTTCGAGTTGATCAGCACCTCGTTTGGTTCGGGTAAACAACATCGTTTTGGTGGCTTGACCGATGATGCGAGCCGAGACTTGGACCCGGTTCATTTTGTGGACGGACATAAATACATGTCCCATTTCGCTTACCGTTACTTCGGGCTCGTCAACTTCATGGAATACGGGATCGGTGAGATGACGCTTGACGACCGTGTCGACCGCACCATCCAATGTGGCAGAGAAGAGCATTGTTTGATGGTCGACCTGTATGTGTCGGAGGATCCATTCAACTTGGGGAAGAAACCCCATGTCTGCCATCCGGTCAGCTTCGTCAACCACAACACACTCAACCAAAGCCACGTCCATTGCTTTTCTTTCGATCAAGTCGATGAGACGTCCGGGTGTGGCAATGATGATGTCAATCCCTTTAGTGATGGTCTCGATCTGTTTGTCGATATTGGTACCGCCGTACACAGCGATCGTTCGGAGCTGACGAGCTTTGGCAAGTGGTTCCACAACACCGGTTATTTGATTCGCCAGTTCACGTGTAGGCGTCAACACCAAAGTCGTGGGTTTACCGTCTTTGTTTCGTTCTGTGTGAGCTATCGCAGGCAAACTGAAGGCAAGGGTTTTCCCGGACCCGGTTTTCGCTTTCCCACAAACGTCCCGTCGGGCCATTGCATCTTTAATGGCGAGGGTCTGGATAGCGAAAGGCGACTCGATTCCTTGTTGAGCCAATGTGTCTATCAGATCTTGAGGAACACCGAGTTCTGCAAAGGTCGTTGTCAAGGGGGTGAACTTTCGACTGCTTAACGCCGAACAGCCGGCGTATGAGGAGGCCGCCTTGCAGCGGCTGATTGCGTGTTAAACCGAGAATGAGTCAACGACGCG